>DATBYI010000099.1:0-8108 GCA_036513815.1 Solirubrobacteraceae bacterium | reverse complement strand
CGACCACACTGGCCGAGACCGATCAAGTTGAGCAATTTCTGGGTCGGGATGGCGGGCTTCATGACGCTCCTGATCGCGTTCCTGCTCGTGGTCGGCGCGCTCGCTCCGCACCTCAACGGCTACGGGACGTGGACCGACTTCGGCATCGGCGTCGGCGTCCTGTTCGCCTCGGTCCTGCTGTTCGTGTTCCGCCGGGTGGTTCAGGACCGCGAGCACGTCCACTTCCGCGAGGAAGTCCCGGCCACCCCGGAGGAGGAGGCAGCCCTCGCGCTGCGTTCGAACCCCCCGGCCCCGTTGCCCGTCTAAGGAGATCCAGACATGAGCACGATCGTCGTCGGCTACGACCAGACGCCGGGATCGCAGCGCGCACTCGAGCGCGCTGCGACGCTGGGCAAGGCGCTGGGGTCGAAGCTCGTGGTGATCAGCGTGACCCCGCTGATGGTGAGCACGGGTCGCTCGGGAGGGCCGATCGACCCGACCGACCCTCCCGAGAAGCACGCCGCGGAGCTCGAGGCCGCCCGGACCTACCTCGAGAGCCAGGGAATCAGCGACGCCGAGTACCAGCCGGCGGTGGGTGAGCCGCCCGACGCCATCGTCCAGCTGGCCGACGAGGTCGGTGCCGAGATGATCGTCGTCGGTGTTCGCGAGCACGGACTGATCAACCGTTTGCTGGGCGCGAGCGTGAGCGAGTCCGTCTCACACCACGCGCACTGCGACGTATTGATCGTGCACGCGCCGCACGAGTAATTTTGGGCCGCCTTTGGCGGCATCCGTGGGGCCGAGCGGGCCCGTCCGGTCAGGACTGCTCGGCCTCTGCGGCCCACTCGAGCAGCGGCTCGAGCGAGAACACCGCGTCGTCGATGCCGGCGTGCGGATCGCCGATCTTGGCGAACCGCGCCGGCACCGTCGCGATCGTGAACTCGTGCGGGTCGACGTCGTCCAGTTCGTCCCAGGTGATCGGCGTCGACACCGTCCCGAAGCGGTTCCCTCGCACCGAATACGCGCTCGCGATCGTGTGATCCCGCGCGTTCTGGTTGAAGTCCACGAACACCTTGCGCGGGTCGCGATCCTTGCGCCACCACGTCGTCGTGGCGTCGTCGGGGATCCGCCGCTCGACCTCGCGGGCGAACGCGAGCGCGGCTTCGCGGACCTCGCCGAACCCCCAGCGGGGCTCGATCCGCACGTAGATGTGCAGCCCGTTCCCACCCGAGGTCTTGGGCCAGCCGACCGCGCCGATCTCGTCAAGCACCTCATGCGCGACGTGCGCGACCCTGCGCACCGAATCAAACGAGGCCTCCGGCATCGGGTCGAGATCGATCCGCCACTCGTCGGGCGTCTCGACGTCGGTGCAGCGCGAGTTCCATGGGTGGAACTCGACCGTCGACATCTGCACGGCCCAGATCACGCTGCCGAGCTCGGTCACGCACAGCTCGTCGGCCGTGCGCCCGAAGCGCGGGAAGTAGATGTTCACCGTCTGCACCCAATCCGGCGCGCCCTTGGGCAACCGCTTCTGGTGGACCTTCTGGCCGTCGACGCCGTCCGGGAAGCGATGCAGCATGCAGGGGCGCTCGCGCAGCGCGCGGACGATCCCCTCACCCACGCTGAGGTAGTAGTTGGCGAGGTCGAGCTTCGTCTCGCCGCGCGCCGAGAAGTACACCCGATCCGGGCTCGAGATCCGGACGGCCCTCCCGTCAACCTCGAGCTCGACGGCCGGGCTGGTCTGCTTGGCGCTCACGCCACGCCAGGTTAGACCCAGCCGGTCGCGCTATCTCATCGCCCGGCGCTCTGCAGCAACTGTTGCGCGGCCCGCTCGCCGCTGCGCAGCGCGCCCTCCATCAGCGCGTGCCAATCCCCCGCGGTGTGCTCGCCGGCGAACGCCAACGCCCCGGCCGGCGCTGTCCACAGCTCGGGTTCGGCTCCATATCTGGGTGACGTCGCCGAGTAGGCGGCCCGGGCCCAGGGGTCGTCCTGCCAGGTTGAGACCATCGCGGTCTCGCCGTCGAGGTCGAGGTCGGGGCGCAGATCTCGAAGCTCGGACAGCCAGCGCTCCGGACCGGCCGCCACCGCCAGGTCCTCGAGCGCCCGCGACGTGCCGGCGAACGCCGCCACGAAGGGCAACGGCTGCCCGTCGGCGTCGAGCTGTGTCCAGCACCACCAGCGCCCCGGGACCGACAGCGTCTGGCTCGGCGGCGCCGGCGTGCGCAGGGCCACGAACAGCTTGGCCGCCTGACCGTAGGCGGTGTGCGCGATCGCGGCGAGCTTCTCGTCCGGCAGCTGCGGGGCGAAGGTGATCGCGCTGAGCAACGTCCCCGGCACGGCCAAGACCGCGGCGTTCGCCACCGCCACGTGTGACCCGGCCCGGAGGCGGACCCCGTCCTCGCTCCAGGCCACCCGTCGCACCGGGCTCGCGAGGTGGACCCGGTCGCCGAGCTCCGCGGCCAAGCCGCGCGCGATCCCGTCGTTGCCGCCTTCCAGCGTGAAGGTGTCATACGGCCCGAAAGCCACCCCGGTGTCGTCGAGCACCGACGCGTCGAGGGCGTCCGCCGGACAGCCGCACGTGACCTCGACCCGGGCGCGGATGGCCTCGCTCACGCCGGGCGGGAGCTCATAGCGCGCGAGCGCGTCCGCCACCGTCCCGGCGCCGGCGGCCCGCGCCGGATCCGCCGCGATCCGCTCGAGCCCCTCTTGCACCTGCTCGAGCGTGACGGGCTCGCCTCCTCGCGGGTTCCGGTCGCCATAGAGCATCCCCTTGCGCACGAGCCTCAGCCCGAGCCGCCGCGCCGTCGCGAACACGGTCTCGTGGCCGGGCAGGATGAACTCGGCGCCCCGCTCGGCGACCGCTCCGGCGAACGGGACCGACCACACCCTCCCGCCGACGCGGTCGCGCGCCTCGAACACGTCGACCTCGACGCCGGCAGCCAGAAGCCGGGCGGCAGCGGCCAGCCCGGCGAACCCGGCCCCGACGACGACGGCCTTCATCGGCCTCGCGACACTATTCGGGCTCGATCGTCCAGCTGGGTCGGTTTTCGATCGCCTTCAAGTAGCGGCGTTTCCACTGCGGTCGCCCGTACGTGCTCCACCCCATCGCCGCCACCGCCGCGATGAGGATACCGCCGAACGCACGGCCGATCACGACCAGCGCGATCAGTGAGCCAACCACGAGCGCGGCCATCACCAGCGGGATCCAGCGGTAGCGAAGCTGGGTGCGACGCAGATCGGCGTACTCCTCGAGCGGGATGCGGCGCGTGTTCCACGTCCTGCCGCATTTCCCGCACGTCCACCGCTCCCCATAGTGGAGATCGCGGCGTTCGCCGCACTCGCACCCGATCGTGATCGGTGGGCCGCGCCGGACCGATCGGGGGAGGTCGGCCTCGCTGTCCACGGGCGTCAGTGCTGAGGAGCTTCCCATCCCTCGAGCACGCCCGGCTTCCAGTCGGTGCCCACCGTCCGCGACCCCTCGACCCACGGGCCGAGCTCGGGTTGCGCGAACTTGCAGTGCCGTTCCTTGAGCGCGATCCCGTACGAGTTGCCGGACTGCAGGTGCGTGATCAGTACCTTCCGCGCGATCTCGTCCTCACGCCCGGAAGGAATTGGGAAGTAGATCTTGAGGAACGAGTTCGAGTAGCGGTCGAACACCGCCGGCACGCCGTCCTCCTCGAGCAGCCCGACGTCCTCGAGCCAGTTGATGTCTTCGCCCGGAGTGGCGGCGAGCAGGTCGACATCCTCGACGAGCGACACGTCTTCCTGGTAGGGGAACCGCCGTCCCGCCAGGTACTCGGCGTCGATCGAGGCCGTGTATTCCGTCTCGCTCACGAGCCCACCCCCTCGCGCTCCACCTCGAGAAAGTCGATCGGGTTTTCGACGTGGCGCTCGAGCAGGCTCTCGATCCTCGCCAGTGTGCGCTCCTCGGACACGCCTGGAATGTAGTCGGTGCCGGCCAGCGGCACCCGCGCCATTGCCGACGCCTCGACGGTCAGCGCGGCCAGGTCCTCGGGCTCGAGGCTGTGCACGTCGGTCTTCCCGCACGCCCGCGCGAGCATCTGGCACTCGAGCGTCATCGTGTGCAGGAAGTTGTAGACGCGTTGAGCGGCGTCGTCGACGACCAGGCGGCGTCGGAGTTCCGGATCCTGCGTGGTGATCCCGACCGGGCAGCGGCCCGTGTGACAGTGGTAGCACTGACCAGCCGGAACGCCCACGGTGCCCTCGTAGTCGGTGACGCCCGGGATCTCCTTGTTGCAGTTGAGCGCCATCAGCGCCGAGTGTCCGATCGCGATCGCGGTGGCCCCGAGCGCGATCGCCTTGGCCACATCGGCACCGTTGCGGATCCCCCCGGCCACGACGAGATCGACCTCGTCGGCCATGCCGACGTCCTCGAGCGCCCGCCGGGCCTCGGGGATTGCCGCCATCAGCGGGATCCCGGTCTCCTCGGTGGCGATGTGCGGTCCCGCACCGGTCGAGCCCTCGGCCCCGTCCAGATAGATGATGTCGGGGCCGCACTTGGCCGCCATGCGCACGTCGTCGTACACGCGCGCGGCGCCCAGCTTGAGCTGAATCGGGACCTCGTAGTTGGTCGCCTCGCGGATCTCCTGGATCTTGAGCGACAGGTCATCGGGGCCGAGCCAGTCGGGGTGGCGAGCCGGCGAGCGCTGGTCGATCCCCACCGGGAGCGAACGCATCTCGGCCACCTGCTCGGTCACCTTCTGGCCCATCAGGTGGCCGCCGAGGCCAACCTTGCAGCCCTGGCCGATGAAGAACTCGACCGCATCGGCCAGCATCAGGTGGTGCGGGTTGAACCCGTAGCGGCTCTGGATCACCTGGTAGTACCACTTGGTCGAGAGGTCGCGTTCGGGGGGGATCATCCCGCCCTCGCCGGAGCAGGTCGCGGTGCCGGCCATCGAGGCGCCCTTGGCCAGCGCCATCTTGGCCTCGAGCGATAGCGCGCCGAAGCTCATGCCGGTGATGTAGATCGGGATGTCGAGCTCGATCGGCTTCTTGGCAAAGCGAGCGCCGAGCACGGTCTTGGTCACGCACTTCTCGCGGTAGCCCTCGATCACGAACCGGGTCAGCGTGCCGGGCAGGAACATCAGCTCGTCCCAGTGCGGAATCGGCTTGAACATGGAGAAGCCGCGCATCCGGTAGCGACCCAGCTCGGATTTGACGTGGATGTCGTCGATCACCTCGGGGGTGAAGATCCGGCTGTGACCGAGCTGGTTCCGGCGCAGGGGAGCGTTCTCGTCGGTGGTGGCCATCACAGCACCATCTTCCTCTCGGAGGGCTCGAGCGAGTCGTAGTTGTAGAGCTTCTTTCCGCACACGAACTTCTGGAGCTCGGGCGGCTCGCCGAGCCCGTAGATCGAGAACTTCCGCGTGACGAACTCGGTATCCGCGTCGGTCCACTCGCCGGGAACGCAGTCGATCCCGAGCGACGCGACCTTGCCGCCGACGTAGAGCGTGCCGTCGTACATCGAGTCGCCCAGGCCGTGGCCGGCGTTGCCGCAGATGATCTGGCGCCCGCGCTGCATCATGAAGCCGGTCATCGACCCGGCGTCGCCGAGGATGATGACCGTGCCGCCCTTCTGGTCGATCCCGGTGCGCGCGCCGACCTGGCCCTTGATCACGACGTCGCCACCGCGCAGCGCGGCGGCCGTCAGCGACCCCGCGTTGCTGTCGATCACGCACACGCCGGACATCATGTTCTCGCACGACGACCAGCCAACGCGTCCGGTGATATGCACCTCGGGCCCGTCGATCAGCCCGCACGCAAAGTACCCGAGGCTGCCCTCGAAGGTGAGCTTGCAGCGGGCGAGGATGCCGACGCCGAGTGAATGCTTCGCGCCCGGATTGCGCACCGTCACCTCGTGGACGCCGAGCTCGTAGATAAGCCGGCGCAGCTCGAGGTTGATCTGTCGCGTCGTCAGCTCGCGCGCGTCGAAGCTCGCGTGGTCGCCGTCGATCTCGGCCGTTCCAGGGACGCGCTCGTCGAGCTCGACCAACCCACGGGGATCAAAGCGCGCCGGCGGGGCTACCGTGTCCATACCATCACCTCGCTCTCGTACGGGTCGTAGGTCTCGATCTCGTGGTCGATCACCGCCCGGATCGCCATCTCCTCGGATGCGAGCACGACCATGTCGTCGCCCTCGTAGAGCACCAGCGGCTTGGCCGCGAGCTCGTCTTTAGCCATCCCGAGCGCGCCGTCGGAGACGCAGATGTACGTGAACACGCCATCGAGGTCATCGAGGCTGTGGCGCATGGCCAGCTCGAGCGATTCGCCCTCGGACATCTTCTGCGCCAGGTACACCGCGATGATCTCCGAGTCGCACTCGGACGCGAACCGGTGGCCCATCCGCTCCAGGCGCCGGCGCCACTGGTGGTAGTTGGTCAGCTGCCCGTTGTGGACGACGGCCACGTCCGAGAACGGATACGCCCAGTAGGGGTGGGCGTTGGAGATGTCGACGTCGGACTCGGTCGCCATCCGTACGTGGCCGATTCCGTGCGTGCCGATGTAACCACCGAGCTTGTAGGCGTCGCCCACGGTCTGGGCATCACCGAGATCCTTGATGATCTCGAGTGCCGAGCCGGCCGACAGCACCTCGGTGCCGGGCACTGACTCGACGTAGTCGGCCACGTGCTTGAGCTCACCGTCGTAGTCGAGCGCCACGGCGATCGTGTACTCGTTGATCTCGTCGATCGAGTCGACGCGTGCGCCGGCGGCGCGCAGTCGCGCCTCGACCTCTCGCCGGCGGCGTCGCAGCCGGTCGGCGTACTCGATGTCACCGTCCGCTCCGCCGTCGGCCAGCTTGATCCGCATGATCAGGTCCGCCGACGGGCGGCGATACAGCGCGTACCCGGTCGAGTCGGGGCCGCGATGCTTCATCGACTGAAGCATGCGCGTCATATCCGACCCAAGCCGGTGGGCGCCGTTGCCGTTCTTGTAGATGATCCCGGCGATCCCACACATGGCTACGGCAACACTTCCAGATACTCGTCGCGCTCCCAATCGGTGACCGCGGCGAGGTAGCGCTCCCACTCGTCGCGCTTGTAGTGGTCGAACACCTTGTACAGGCGGCCCGGTAGCGCGTCCTTGATCTTCTCATCGGCCGCGAGCGCGTTCAGCGCGGCACCGAGGCTCTCCGGCACGCGCTCGATCTCAACGCCCTGCTGGAGCAGGTCATACGTGTTGCCCTGCTGCGGCGGGCCCGGGTCGAGCCGTCGGCGCACGCCGTCAAGCCCGGCTTGCATCAACGTCGCCACGGTTAGGTACGGGTTGCACGAGGAATCGACGCCGCGGTACTCGAACCGGCCGCCCGAGGCGACGCGGACGGTGGTGGTGCGGTTCTGCCAGCCCCAGTTTTTGTAGATCGGGGCCCAGAACCCGGTGTCCCACATCCGGCAGTAGGAGTTGACGGTCGGATTGCCGATGCACATCAGCGCACCGAAGTGCTCAAGCATGCCACCGAGGAAATGGCGCGCGGTTTCCGACAGCTGGGCCGGCCCGTCGGGGTCGTGGAAGACGTTGTGACCGTCCTCGTCCACCAGCGTGAAGTGGTGATGGTGACCGTTGGCGGACACGCCCGTGAACGGCTTGGGCATGAATGACGCCAGCAGGTCGTGCTTGCGCGCCACCGCCGCGCACACCTGGCGGTAGGTGGTGATGTTGTCGGCAGTGCGCAACGGCCGGTCGAAGCGGAAGTTCAGCTCGAGCTGGCCGGGCGCGTCCTCGTGATCGCCGTAGCTCATGTCGAGCCCGAGCGCCTGGCCGTACTCGACCACATCGAGCAGCACGGGACGGAGCTCCTCGAACTGGTGGATGTGGTAGCAGTAGGGCTTCGTCACGCCCTCAGGCGCCTCGCCATCCGCGGGACGCTTGAGCCACATCATCTCGGGCTCGATCCCGATCAGGAACTGGTAGCCGAGCTCCTGCTCGAACTCGTGCGCGACCCGCTTGAGGTTCTGCCGGCAGTCGGCGTCGAGCAACTCGCCCGTCTCGGTGTCGTAGCAGTCGCAGTAGACGCGCGCGACGCGGGGATCCCACGGCAGCTGCGCGAACGTGTCGAGGTCCGCCACCGCGGCCAGCTCAGACTCCTCGGGGCCGAACCCGATGTAGTTGCC
>DATBYI010000098.1:0-2200 GCA_036513815.1 Solirubrobacteraceae bacterium | reverse complement strand
GGGGGCGGTCAGCGTCAGCAGGTTGGCCCGCTCCACCAGCAGGTGCTCGGCGGGCACCGCCTGGCCGGCCTGCAGGTAGTTGATGAACCCGTCGTGCTTGGGCTCGAGGGGGGCGAACGAATCGACGTCGGTCTGCTCCGGCGAGGCATCGGTGCGGCCGGGGGCGAACGGGACGGCCACGTCGCGTCCGCCCTGCTTGGCCGCCTCCTCGACCGCAGCGCAACCGCCCAGCACGATCAGGTCGGCGAGTGAGACGCGCTTACCACCGGACTGGGCGCGTTGAAGTCCCGCTGGATCGCCTCCAGCCTGTCCAGCACGGTCCCGCTTCCGGAGTTGGCCTCCCAGTCCTTCTGCGGCGCCAGGCGAATCCGCCCGCCGTTGGCGCCCCCGCGCTTGTCGGTCCCGCGGAACGTCGAGGCCGAGGCCCACGCGGTGGCGATGAGCTGGGGAACGGTCAGTCCCGAGGCGAGGATCTGTGCCTTGAGCGAGGCGATGTCGTGCTCGTCGATCAGCTCGTGATCGACGGCTGGGACGGGGTCCTGCCACAGCTGCGGCTCATCGGCCGGTACGAGCGGACCGAGGTAGTGCGAGAGTGGCCCCATGTCGCGGTGCGTGAGCTTGTACCACGCCTTCGCGAAGGCCAGGGCGAACTCGTCCGGATTCTCGTAGAAGCGCGTCGAGATCGGCCCGTAGATCGGGTCCACCTTCAGTGACAGGTCGGTGGTGAGCATCACCGGCGCGTGCGTCTTGGACGGATCGTGGGCATCGGGAACCGTGCCCTGGGCGGAGGCATCCGTAGCCGTCCACTGGTTGGCGCCGGCGGGGCTCTTGGTCAGCTCCCACTCGTACTCGAACAGGTTGGTGAAGAAGGTGTTGTCCCACTTCACCGGGGTCGCGGTCCAGATCCCCTCGAGCCCGCTCGTCCAGGTGTCGCCGCCGTGGCCGTTGCCGAACGAGTTCTTCCAGCCCAGCCCCTGCAGCTCGAGCGGGGCGGCCTCGGGATCGAGACCGATGTGATCGTCGGTGACGGCGCCGTGGGTCTTGCCGAACGTGTGGCCGCCGGCGATCAACGCGACCGTCTCCTCGTCGTTCATCGCCATCCGGCTGAACGTCTCGCGGATGTCGCGGGCCGTGGCGATCGGATCAGGGTTGCCGTTCGGCCCCTCCGGGTTGACGTAGATCAGGCCCATCTGGACGGCGCCGAGCGGCTGCTCGAGGTCGCGGTCGCCGCTGTAGCGCTGATCGTCCAGCCACACCTGCTCGGGGCCCCAATAGACGTCCTCGGGCTCCCAGACGTCTTCGCGCCCGCCGCCGAACCCGAACGTCTTGAAGCCCATCGACTCCAGCGCGACGTTGCCGGTGAGGATCATCAGGTCGGCCCAGGAGATCTTGTTGCCGTACTTCTGCTTGATCGGCCAGAGCAGACGCCGGGCCTTGTCGAGGCTCACGTTGTCGGGCCAGCTGTTGAGCGGTGCGAAGCGCTGGGCGCCGGCGCCGCCACCGCCGCGGCCGTCGGTGATCCGGTACGTGCCGGCGCTGTGCCACGCCATCCGGATGAAGAGCGGCCCGTAGTGGCCGAAGTCCGCCGGCCACCAAGGCTGCGAATCCGTCATCAGTGCGAGCAGATCCTGTCTCAGCGCGTCAAGATCGAGCGTCCCGAACGCCTTCGCGTAATCGAACTCCTCGCCCATCGGATTGGACTCCGGGGAGTGGTGCTGCAGGACCTTCAGGTTGAGCTGATTCGGCCACCAGTCTCGGTTGCGCCAGCCTCCATCCGGGGTGTGGACGACCGGGCACTGGCCCTCGCTCTCGGTGACAGCCACGTCGATTCCGCTCCTTCTCGCTCGTTGACGTTCGGTGGTTGCTTGTACGTGGTCCTCTACGGATCTACGACACTCTCGGGCGTGCCGCCCTTCCCGTTGGAGGGCAGCCGAGACGGCGTGTCAGCACACGCCGCCGGGCCGATATTGGATCCATTCAAGAACTTGAGGCATACTAATCTGGAATCGCTTGCCGCCGGGGCGTGAGTGGTGAGTTTGAGGACGGGGCAAGGTCGGGGGATCGCCTGGTTCGGCACGGTGGCGCGGCCTCCGGTGGCGTCTGGGACGGTGGCGGGGCCTCCGGTGGTGCCCGGGACGGTGGCGCCCAGGACGGTGGCGCGGGGCGGGGGCGTTTGCGCGGGGCCGGGGCGGTTGCGCGG
>DATBYI010000097.1:0-2759 GCA_036513815.1 Solirubrobacteraceae bacterium | reverse complement strand
GTTCCGTCACGTCAACAACGCGATTTACCTCACCTACCTGGAGGAGGCGCGTGACAGCTGGCTCGAGGCGATGGTGCCCGAGGGAAGGTCGACCTGGGACTACGTGCTGGCGCGCGTCGCGATCGACTTCCGACGCGAACTACGCGAGGAGGACGAGCACGTGCTCGCCTCCTGCGCCCTGCTGCGGCTGGGGCGCTCGAGCATCACCACGCACGAGGAGGTACGCACCCTGGACGGGGAGCGCTCGGCCGAGGCCGAGTCCGTGATGGTGGCGCGCGATGCCGAGACCGGCCGCTCCCGGCCGCTCACGCAGGCCGAGATCGACGCGTTCGGGCGCGTCAGCGACTCTTAGGCGTCGATCCGACGCCCCGCCCGGGCCGGCCTCGGCAACTCGGCGTGCGCGTTGATCAGCGCGAGCGCCCGCTCGCGGACCTCTCCCTGCGCACGTCCGACTCGCCCGCTCGCCGCGTCGACGTGGAGCAGCAGGTGCTCGGCGGTGGCGGCGGGACCGTCGGCGTCCCGAGCGGTGATTTCGTGGAAGACGTGCAGGCGCCTCTCGTCGCCCCCGAGCACCTGAGTCGCCACCGTCACGTGATCGCCGGCGCGGAGCTGCCCGATGTGGCAGATGTGCGTCTCGACCGTGTAGTAGGAGCCAGTCGACTCGATGTACTCGGGGCCCAGCCCGAGATGAGCCAGCAGGACATCGGTGGCATCGGCGGCGAGCTCGAGGTAGCGGCTCTCGGTGACGTGGCCGTTGTAGTCGATCCACTCCGCGGGTATGAGGCGCTCTTGGGGCACAAGCTCCCGGGCGCCGGCGGAGCCGATCAGGTCCCGCTCCCACCGGGCCAGCGTGGCACCCGCGGCCTGCTCGTTGGCCCGCAACGCCCGCAGCACCGCGACCAGGCAATCGTCACGCATCCGTTCGAGCTCGGCCGTCGAGCGTCCCGCGGCCTGCTCGTCGGATTGGGCGGCGAGCCGGTCGAGGAACTCGTCGGTCAGCTCGGGGACATCGGTCAACTTCGTCCACGGCCATTTCAGGGCTGGACCGAACTGGGCCATGAAGTGGCGCATGCCCTGCTCGCCGCCCGCGATGCGATAGGTGAGGTACGGGCCCATCAGGGCCATGCGCAGGCCGGCGCCGTAGCGCAGCGCATCGTCGACCTCCTCGACGGTGGCCACACCGTCGTGCACGAGCCACAGCGCCTCGCGCCAGAGCGCCTCGAGCAGGCGGTCGGCCAGGAAGCCGTCGATCTCGACCCGGACCTTGAGCGGGTGCATGCCTATACGCCCGAACCAGTCGGCGGCGCGGTCGAGCGTCGCGGGCGCAGTCTGCTCGCCGCCGGACAGCTCGACCAGCGGCAGCAGGTAGACGGGATTGAACGGGTGCGCCACCGTGAACCGCTCCGGATGATCCATGGCGGCCTGGAGCTCGGAGGGCCGCAGGCCCGAGGTCGACGAGCAGACGAGCGCTTCCGGCGCGCTCGCACGGCTCACCTGGGCAAGCAGCTCTCGCTTGAGGTCGACCCGCTCGGGCGCCGACTCGTGCACGACCGCGGCGCCGGCGACCGCGGCCTCGACGGTGTCGACGAACGACAGCGTCCCCTCCGGTGGCAGCGGCGCCAGCGTGAGCCGCGCCACCGCGCGCCGGGCGCCGGCGAGCACCTCCTCGACGCGGCGCGCCGCATCCGGCGCGGGATCGAAGATGCGGACGTCGATGCCGCCGAGCACGTAGCGCGCCGCCCAGCCGCCGCCGATGACACCCCCGCCGAGGAGGCCGACCGTCCCCCTGGCGTCAGCCATGCCGGCGCAGCGCGAGCCGCTCGCGGACCGCGTCGGGTTCGAGCACGCCGACGTTGATCGATTCGAGGATCGCCCTCGCGCGCTCGACGAGCTCGGCATTTGTGGCCAGCCGGCCGCGGGCGAGGTACAGGTTGTCCTCGAGCCCGACGCGGACGTTCGCGCCGATCAGCGGCGCGAGCGCCACGTAGGGCAACTGCATGCGACCGATGGCGAAGGCCGAAAAGTGGGCCCCGGCGGGGAGCCGGGCGACGAGCGCGAGCAGCGTCTGGAGATCGTCCGGGGCTCCGTACGGGATCCCCATGCAGAGCTGGATGAGCGGCGGCGCCTCGATCAGCCCTTCGGCGACGAGCTCGTGCACGAGCACCAGCTGACCCGTGTCGAACACCTCGAGCTCGGGCCTCACCCCGAGCTCCTTGACCCGGGCGGCCATCGCCTTCAGCACCGACGGCGTGTTGACCATGATGTAGTCGCCGCCGGCGGCGAAGTTCATCGTCCCGCAGTCGAGCGTGCAGATCTCGGGGCGCAGCTCCTCGACGTGGGCGAGCCGCTCGGCCGCCCCCGCCATGTCGGTGCCCTCCGACTGCGGAGGCAGCGGCGCCTCCGCCGAACCGAGCACCAGATCGCCGCCCATTCCCGCGGTCAGGTTGATCACCGGATCGACGCCGGGCGTGGCCCGAATCCGCTCGACCACGGCGCGGTAGAGCGCGGGATCGCGGGAGCCACGCCCCGTGTCCGGATCGCGGACGTGGATGTGAACGACGGCCGCCCCGGCGCGCGCCGCGTCGATCGCCGAGTTGGCGATCTCCTCCGGCGTCACCGGAACGTGCGGGCTGCGCGACGTCGTGTCACCGGCACCGGTGATCGCACACGTGATGAAGGCCTCGGTCAGCATGATCGGGACGGGCGAGTACCCTAATGGCTAGGGCAAACGGTACATTTGTACCACTATGGTCACGAGC
>DATBYI010000096.1:0-5633 GCA_036513815.1 Solirubrobacteraceae bacterium | reverse complement strand
GCCGTATCGATGCTCGAGCCGCCCCCGACCGAGACGAAGCCGTCAACCTCGTGCTCGAGCGCGTAGTCGACCGCGTCCTGAAACGACTCGATGGTCGGCTCGACGCGGGCGCGGTCGTAGAGCACGACCGCGATGCCCTCGGCCTCGATCAGCTGCTTGATCCGCTCGGGATGTCCAAGCGCGGCCACGCCCGGGTCGGTCACGAGCATCGCGCGACGCACCCCGAGGCGCCGGAGCTCCCAGCCCGCCTCGGCCGAGGCGCCCCGGCCGAACTTCACCGGGGTCGCTTCCATCGTGAAGATCGTCTCGTGTCGCTCGCCCATAGCGGGAACTATCACCCGATCGTGAGCAGCGCGGCGCTCGCCGGTGGCAAGGTGACGTCGTAGCGGCCGTTCGCCGGGAAGACCGGAGTGCCGACGGGCGGGCTCGGCAACACCCCGGTCGTGGTACGGCCGAAGCTCTCGCCGCCGAACGTCACGCCGCCCGTGGCCGAGGGGCTCGCCGCGAGCAGGCGCACGACGCTTCCCGCGCCGTGCGTGCCCTTGACGGCGATCGCGACGTGCTCGGTCGAGGTCAGGTGGTCGTTGATCAGCGTCACCCGGATCGAGCCGTCGGCCGCGCGCGTGGCCCAGACGCGGACCGACGAGTCTCCCGACGACGTGGACGCGAGGCGCGAGCCGGCGGGCGCGCCCTGGGCGAACATCAAGAGGCCGAAGTACTCGGGCTCGACCGTCCCGGACCATCTGCCCTTCGCCTTCTTGAAGTTGAACAGGTTGTAGACGGCGCCAGGCCACGTGTGGACGTTGACTCCGTCGACGCCGACCTGCGCGTACGCATAGAGCGAGTCGAGCATCCACAGCGCCATCGCGAACGTGTTCGGGATCCCGGGCGGATTGCCACACGCGACGTTGTTCATCTCGCCGATCCGGATCGGCAATCCGCGCGCGTGCGCCACCTTGACCCACGGAATGACGCCCTGCGCGACGTCGACGGTGGACAGGGGCGAGAGCATCTTGGGGATCGTCGGCCACGACAGCGCGGCGGGGTTGCCCGTGCAGGCCTCGAACGGATAGCGATGGACGGTGACCACCCCCAGCCGCGGCACGGCGGCGATGAAGCTATTCAGGGTGGCCAGCCAGTTGGCCGCACCGACCGCCGGCCCGGCCACCGGCACCGGCGGGAGCCCCGACGCGATGTGCGCGAAGTCGCTCGTGAACGCCGTCATGCCATAGCTCTGCGGCCGCCCGACGACGTTCTGCCCGTTGTGGCTGTAGAAACCGAAGTACGGGTCGCCGTACAGCTCGGGCTCGTTGCCGAGCTCGAACGCCGCGATCCTGGAGGCGCCGATCGTGCTGAGCATCGCGCGCCCCTCGGCGGCGGCCAGCTTGCGGCTGTCGACCTCGAACGTGATCCCGAGGATCAGCTTGGCGCCGACCTCGTCGGCGATCGTCCTCATGACCTCGAGCCGGCTGGTGGTGAGCTTGTACCAGAGCCCGGGCGACTTCTTGACGCCGGGAACCGGCCACCAGGTGTGATCGGTCGTCACCCCGCCGATCCGCAGCACGCCCTCCTGGTTCGGGATCAGGTTCCGGACGAGCTGCACGAAAACGGGATTGACGCTCTGCGGGTGCTTGCCGGCGTACGCCTCGACCGCCCAGAACTCGGTCGACAGGCCGAGGAACCCGGGCTGAATCCGATCCCCCGGACTCGCGGGATCGACGGTGACCGCCACCGGGGAGGCGGCCGGGCCGGTGCCGCCCGTCGTCGCGGCCCGCGCGTGGCCGGTGGGCATCGAGCGGCCGGCGCCGGCGCGTTGCGGGTGCGACGCGCCACCGCTCGTCGCGAGCACGACGATGGCGACCGCGGCCACGGCCAGCGACGTGAGCAGCAGGATTCGCAGTCCAGACCGCATCAGCCCCCCGCGACCATAGACCCAAGATTCAAATCTGTCGGCGGCGCCTTCCGGCGGCGCCTTATCCCACGGCGTGTCACACCGTTCGGCGCTGCCGGATGCATCAATCCACGACAACTCGCTCCCTCGTTTGCCCCCTCCGGCCCCTGGGGGAGCGTTATTACATCACTGGGAGCGGCACACCGCGTCGCGGATCGCTGCGGCGGTGACGGTGGCGGCGATCGTGCCCAGCACGGTGAGCGACCACGACGCCGCGGGGCCTGGTGGGGGTGGCGGGTCTGACTCGATGGAGCCTCCGGCCAGGGAGAACACGACGTCACCGTCGACCGGGGTGAAGACGGGATCGACCGCACGGGCGATGCCGGCGCCGGCCATGCGGGCGAGGATCGCGCAGGCGCGCTTGTCGAGCGGGGCGTCGGTGCAAACGCAAACGAGCGTGGTATTGCCGGCCTGGTTCGGTTCCGGGGACCGCCAGGCGGGGAGCTCGGGCATCGTCGGCAGGAGGTCGGCGGTCCGGACCGGGTTGCCGTGCTCGTCGTGGGGCGAGCCGAGGAGCGTCCCGTCTGGGGCGATCACGTCCCCGAACGCGTTCGCCACCGCGATCGCGGCGACGGTCGTCCCGTTCCCGGAGGGGTGCGCCGCGTACCCCACCCCGGCCCGGGTGGCGCGGTCGCGGCCGAGGAGCTTGCCCACGGCGGCACCCGCGCCCGCCCCGACGGGCCCCCGTTCGGGCACGCCCGGGGCGGCCGAGTCGCACGCGGCGTAGCCCTCGTCGGGTCCGGGTCGTCGCCTTGCCTCGCCCTCCGCGAGGTCGAACACGACGGCGGTGGGGACGAGGGGAACGGGGCCGACCGGGGTCGGCCGACCCAGCCCGCGCTCCTCGCACCAGCGCATCACGCCGTCAGCCGCGGCGAGCCCGAATGCGCTCCCGCCGGTGAGCAGCACGGCCGTGGGCCCCTCCGCGTTGGCCAGCGGTGAGAGCGTCTCGATCTCGCGCGTGCCGGTGCCGCCGCCGCGCACGTCGACGCCACCGCGGGTCCCGCTCGGAGGAATGACGACGGTGCAGCCTGTCCGGGCCTCGGGGTCGGTCCAGTGCCCGACGCGGAACCCGGCGGGCAGCGACGGCGGGTCGCTCACGTCTGGGTCATGTTTGGCAGACCGGGCACCAGTACGTCGTACGCCCCCCGACGCGGCCGCGCTCCAGACGGTGGCCGTCGCGCGGGCAGACGCCGTCGCGCTGCCGGGCTTCGATGAAGGTGCCGGTGTGCGCGCCGCCCTTGCGGATGGCCGAGCGGACGGCGGCCCGGACCTCGCGGCGCAGGCGATCGAGATCGGCGGTGGAGAGGTCGGCCGTGCTTCGCAGCGGCGAGATACGCGCCTGCCACAGGATCTGGTCGGCGAGCAGGTTGCCGATGCCCGAGATCGCATGCTGGTCGAGCAGTCGCGCCTTGATCGGCGTACGGCCGGCGCCGATCCGGCGGCGGAACTCGTCCCGGCCGACCTCGGCGGCGTCGGGCCCGACGTGGCTGAAGTCCGGGTTCAGCACGGCACGCCCGAGCCTGCGCTTGTCGCGCAGGACGAGGCGGCCGCCGTCGGCGAACTCGAGCGTGAAGCGATCCCAGCGCGAGGTGTCCTCGGGGTCGACGAGGATCCGGCCGGCCATACCCAGGTGCAGGCCAAGGGCGGGGCCGTCGTCGGTCTCGAGCCACATGAACTTGCCGCGCCGGTGAACGGTGGCGAGGGTGTGGCCGGTCAGCGCGCTGGCCAGCTCGCCCGGCGCGTGCGGGCGGCAGACGTATGAGTCGCGATCGTCGACGGCGACGATGCGGCGGTTCAGCGCGGACTCGAGGGTCTGACGGGCGCGCTCGACTTCGGGCAATTCGGGCATCGAATTGAGCGTACTTGTGTGGATGACACGCCACTGCACGCCCGACGGCAAGGCGGTGGCCTTTCATCCACTTCTACTGTGGATGACGCGCCACTCCCCCGAGGCGGGGCGGGGCGGTGGCCTCTCGTCCACTTCTACTGTGGATGACGCGCCACTCCTCCGAGGAGGGCGGGGCGGTGGCGTGTGGTCCACACTGGGTAACCGAAGGGCATGGCAAACAACAGCAATTACGCGATCGTTAACCCCGACGACACCGAGGACCACTACGAGGGGACCGACGTTCCGGGCGAGTTCCGCGGCCTGACCGGCGCGCTCGGGTGCGGCGAGCTCGCCGTGACGCTGATCCGCGTCCCGGCGCACTCGGACTTCGAGCAGGGGACCGGCCACTTCCACGACGAGATCGAGGAGCTCTACCTGGTCACACGGGGCACGCTCACGATGCGCTTCGGCGACGAGATCCGCCAGGTCACCGCGCCGGCGGCCGTGCGCGTCGCGGCCAAGACGCCCCGCTCGCACCGCAACGAGGGCGACGAGCCGGTCGAGATGTGGGCGATCTCGAGACAGCTGGGCCGGGGCGACGCGACGAAGATCGACGCGTTCTGGGAGGCCTCGCCGGACGCCCGGCAGCACGCCGGCTGATCCAGCAGCACACGGGCTGAAGCAGCACGCTGGCTGATGCCGCGAGCCGGGCGCGGTCAGCCGAGCGAGGCGAGCGCGAGCGGCACGATCCGCTCGGCCCCGGCCCGGCGGAGCTGGCCACCGACCATGGCCAGCGTCCAGCCGGACATGCGGCGGTCGTCGAGCAGGACGCCCGTTCCCGGAGGTGGCGTCTCAAGTACCCGGAAGGCGCCCCGGACGTTCGCCGCTTGCTGCGCCGCGTTCGCCATCTCTCGCTGAGGTGGGCGCTCCGCGGTGCGTTCGACAAGCCGGACGCACGGCACCGAGAGAGCCTGCGCGACGCGGTCAGCCAACCTCGGGAGAGTCTCTCCCAGACGGACGGACGGAATCGACGCGACCCAGTCAACCCCGCCGGCGCGCACGATGTCGGCCAGCGCGTCGACCACGTCGTCCTCGAACTCGCCTCGCTCGAGGCCGCGCTCCACCGCCGGCCACCATCCGCCGTCGCCGAATCGCGCCAGTGCCCAACCCGGTTCGACCAGCACGTCTGCCGGGATCTTGCGCATGACGCCGGCGGCGTCGGGCGCCATCTTCTTGACCTCGAGGTCGATCGGTGTGGAGCGCAGGTGCCGCCCGGCCGCCTCGACGAGGGCGGGATCCGGTGGCGTGGCAAAGCGCGGACCCGCGCACACCGAGCAGCGCCCGCAATCCGCCGGCGCCGGGTCGTCGAGCTGTTCCTGAAGGACGCGCATGAGGCACCGCCCGTCCGCGCCGAAGGCGGCCATCGCTTCCTGCTCGGCGCGGCGAAGCGCGGTCACCTGTGCGTAGCGCTCGGCGTCGTAGCTCCAGTCCGCGCCGGGCACGAGCCTCCAGCGACTGCCGTCACGAGTCACCGCGCCCTCGACGTCGAGGATCTTGAGCATCGCCTCGATTCGGCCCATGCCGAGGTTGACGACCGCCATCAGCTCGCGCGTGGTGCGGCCTTGCTCGCCGGCCGCCTCCAAATCGGCCAGTACGGCCTTCACCCGGTCCCGATCCGGGAACGCCTGCTCGATGAAGAAGTCCTGGATCCGCCGATCCTCGCCGCCGCGCAGCAGGACGATGTCGGCGTGGTCGACGCCCCGGCCGGCGCGGCCGATCTGCTGGTAGTAGGAGATGACTGAACCCGGCGCCTGGTAGTGCACGACGAAGGCCAGGTCGGGCTTGTCGTACCCC
>DATBYI010000095.1:0-15962 GCA_036513815.1 Solirubrobacteraceae bacterium | reverse complement strand
AAGTACCGCGAGCTGCGCGACGCCGAGCTCGACCATGTCACGGGCAAGCTCTCCGACGACGATTACGCGTTGCTCGACCGCAGCCTGCGCGGCGAGGCGGTCCAGATCCTGCACGGACTCGACCGCGAACGCGCCCGCGAGAACGAAGAAGACTCAGCTACCATCGACCCAGAATGACCACGGTTCTCGGCGTCGTACAGGTGTTCATATGCGTCGTGCTCGTGTTCCTGATCCTGATGCACTCGGGCAAGGACGCGGGGCTGTCCGGTGCGTTCGGAGTGGGGACGGGCGCCGGCCCGCTCGGTGGCGGCTCGCTCGTCGAGCGCAACCTGAACCGGTGGACGATCGGGTTCGCGGTCCTATTCGTCCTCAACACGATCGTCCTGATCAAGATCTCTTAGGGGACTTTCTGGGGCCGGGCTGCGCCCGGCGTCCCTGGGGCCGGGCGGGCCCGTCCGGTCAGTTCGGTCCTGAACCGGCGGCGGTGCTGATTCCCGGCCGCGGGGTGCGGGCCATAAGGCGCGCGATCCCCGGAGGGAGGCGGCCGTCGGTGGCGAGCCAGCCGCCGGCCAGGATCAGGAGCAGGCCGGCGACGGCGCCGGCGCCGGGGTGCTCGCCGAGCAGCAGCACCCCGAGGGTGACCGCGATGACCGGGTTGACGTAGGTGATCACGGTGGCGCGGCTCGTTCCGGCTTCGCCGATCAGGATCGCGTAGACGACGAACCCGACGGCGGTACACACGAGCCCGAGCACGACGACGGCGCCGATCGCCCCGGCTGACGGGACATGACGCGGGATGTCGAGCGCCGCCCACGGAGTGAGGATCACCGAGGCGAGCGCGAGGCTCGCGCCCATGGCGGCGCGAGGGTCGAGGCCGGCGAGGCGGTGCTTGACCACCATCGGGCCGATCGCGTAGCCGGTGGCGGTGAGCATGATCGCCCCGACGCCGAGCAGTTCGCCCTTGTGCCCGGCCACGTCGAGCCCGACCAGCGCGATCACGCCACCGAACCCAAGCCCCAGGCCGAGGGCGCGGACGGGCGTCGGGCGCTCGGAGTGGTCGAACCGGATCGCCAGGAGCGCGCCGATCAGGGGAACGGTCGCGACCATGATCGCGGCCAGCGAGGAGGGAACGCGCTCCTCGCCGATGGCCAGCATCGGGAACGGAATCACGATCTCGGCGACGGCGAAGGCGAGCAGCCAGCGCCACCGCGTCCAGACGGTGGCGAGCGTGCCGGCGCGCCAGGCCAGCGTCAGCAGCACGATCGCGCCGAGCGTGACGCGACCCCAGGCGAGCACGGGCGCCGTCACGCCGTGGTCGACGGCGATCTTGATGAACAGGTAGGGCACGCCCCAGATGAGCGAGGACGCCGCGAAGGCGAGCCAGGCACGACGCGTCATGACGCGGAGTCTGGCAGCCCCTCTAAGGCGCCGCCCTCAGCCGCGCCGACGATTCGTCCCGGGGCGCCGCCGTCAGGCGCCGCCGAGAATTCTCCCTAACCCTCGCCGAGCTGATCGACGAGTCGCAGCAGGTCGAGCGGGCTGAACGGCTTCGTGAGGAAGAGGTCCGCCCCGGCCTGCTCGGCCTCGGACTCGACGCTGTCGCCATGGGCAGCGGTGAGCATCACGATCGTCACCCCGCGCGTGGCGTCGTCCTCGCGCAGGCGCCGGCACGCGTCGATCCCGTTCAGGCGGGGCATGTCGACGTCCAGGAAGACGAGCGAGGGGCGTTCCCGCCGGGCCACCTCGAGCGCCTCGAGCCCGTCGCTCGCCTCGTGCAGTTCGAATTCCGAGACGTCCTCGAGGGTTGTTGCGATCAGCTTCCGGATGAACTGATCGTCGTCGACGATCAGGACCCCGTGGGTCATCGGATCTCGGCCGCGATCCGCTCGAACACCTGGTCGTCGATTGAGTTGAACGCGTCCACGACGCGGGGGTCGAACTGGGTGCCGCTCTCGGAGTTGATCATCGCGCGCGCGTAACGCAGCGAGCACGCCGGGCGGTACGGCCGGTCGGTGGTGAGCGCGTCGAGCACGTCGGCGACGGAGAACACGCGCGCCGCGAGGGGAATGTCTTCGCCCGCGAGACCGTCGGGATACCCCGTGCCGTCCCAGCGCTCGTGGTGTGAGCGCACGACGTCGGCGGCCTCGGCCAGGAACTCGATGCCCTGGACGATTTCCGCTCCGATCATGGGGTGGCGCGACATCAACGCGCGTTCGTCGTCGTCGAGGGAGCTCGGCTTGTAGAGGATTGCGTCGGGAATGGCAACTTTGCCCACGTCGTGCAGGAGGAAGCCGAACTCGAGCTCCGGCGTGAGCACGAGCTCGCTCGGGAACTTGCGCGCGATCTCGAGCCCGTAGGCGGCGACGCGCTCGGCGTGCTTGCCGGTGTAGGCGTCGCGCGCCTCGACGGCGTTGGACAGCGCCCGCACCGTGGCCATGTACGACCGCCGCAGCTCCTGGGCGCGCGCCCGCTCCTGCTTGAAGGTCTCACGGAGATCGGCGGCGTAGCGCTGGAGCTGTAGCTCCTTGTCGGCCGCTTCGCGCTCGCGGCGGCGGAGCTCTGCGCGCAGGCGCACAAGCTCGTCAATCAGACCGATTTCGCTCTGGACCGCCATCGAAGGATCAGGGTATCCGCGTCCGCCGGCGTCGTGTAGGCACGTACCTTTCCTGCCGAGGAATGAGTACCCGTCCCGCTACGAAACCTATCGTTCGCCCCTGAGCGCGGCGAGGACCGCAGACGCCGCGTACTCGGTCGGGACCACCTCCATCCCGAGCCGATCGACGCCGGGCGGTGTGGGCGTGTCGCCGTCCGATATGAGGATCACGGCGCGGCGAACGCGCCGGCCACGCAGGTCGAGAGCCTGGATGGCCATCTGGGGGTTGCGGATCCCCACGTCGATCAGGGCGACCTCGAAGCGCCGTTCGCGGCAGACGCGAGCCGCGGCCGCGCCGCTGTGCTCCCACTGGAACTCGATGCCGAGGTCGTCGAGGGCGGGCTCGAGCACCGTCTGAAGGTCCTGACGTCCGACCACGAGGACGCGTGAGCGGCCGGCGCTGACGGCAGCACCGAGCACCGAGCGCAGCTCACTGGCATCGATCGGCTTGGCCACGACCCATTCACCGGCCAGCTCCTGGCGCCCCGAGAAGACCGACACGAACACGATCGGCGTGGTGGCCAGGTCGCGGTCGCCCCGGATCTGGCGCAGCACCTCGAAACCGTCCATGCCCGGCATCAGGATGTCGAGGGTGACCGCGTCGTAATGGCCTTCGCGCAGCCGCTGGAGCGCCTCCTCACCGCTCACGGCGACGGTCGCGTGGACAGCGACCGTGGCGAGCTGGCTGGCGATGAGCTCGGCGATCTCGCGCTCGTCGTCGACCACGAGCACGTGGCGGCCGCGGATCGAGTCGAGCGCCGCCGGTGAGTCGAGCCCGGTCACGGCGGCCGGCAGCCGCACACGGAAGATCGTCCCGCGTCCCGGTTCTGACTCGACGCTGATCTGCCCCAGGTGCAGGTCGACGAGCGATTTGACGATCGACAGCCCGAGACCGGTGCCCGGGTTCGAGCTGCTGCGGTTGCCGGCTCGGTAGAAGCGATCGAAGATGTGCGCGAGCTCGTCGTCGCTCATGCCCACTCCGGAGTCCTCGACGACGATCTCGACCCAGGCCCGGTCAGGCTCGACGCCGACGTGAATGTTTCCGCCCTCGGGCGTATACAGGTGCGCGTTGGTCAGCAGGTTGGCGATGATCTGGCGAACCCGGCCGGGATCGGCGAGCGCAGCCGGAAGGACCGGCGCGACGTAGGAGGTCAGGTGCTGGCCCTTGGCCTCGACGCGCGGCCTGATCAGCTCCACGACCTCTTGCATCACCTCGCCCACGTCGATCGGGCGCCGGTTGATCTCGACGTGGTCGGCTTCGATGCGAGCCACGTCCAGCAGATCGTTGACGAGGTCGACCAGCCGGTCTGTCGATTTGAGGATGATCTCGACGAACTCGCGCTGGCGATCGGACATGTCGCCCGAGGACCGTTCGAGCAGCTCGACGAAGCCCTTGATCGAGGTGAGCGGGCTTCGCAGCTCGTGTGAGGCGGTGGCCACGAACTCGCTCTTGGCACGTTCCAGGCGCGCACGCTCGCTCATGTCGCGCACGGTCCAGACGATTCCGGCGTGCGCGTCGCCGAGGCGTGCGGCGGTTACCGACAGCGTCCGCCCACGGTGCTCGACGAGCGACTCGCCCGCAAGCGCCTCGTCCTCCGACGGCAACGGACTGTCGTCCACGTCGATCCGGCCTCCCGTGACGAGCTCGGGGACGAGTTCTCCCGCGCGCGGGTTGACGGTCGCGATCAGCTTGGACCCGGGCTCGGTGACGATCAGCGCGTCGCCCAGGCTCTCGATCGTCACGGCCAGCCGGTGGCGCTCCTCCTCGATCCGGCGCTGCGCGGCGGCGAGATCCTCGCCCATCTCGTTGAACGCGCCGGCGAGATCCTGGAGCTCGCGCGGCCCCGAGGGCTCGACGCGCTGCTCGAGCTTGCCCTCGGCCAGGCTGTGGGTGGCCTGGACGAGGTCGTCGAGCGGGCGGCTCATCGCGCGCACCAGCGCGGTGATCAGCACGAGCGCGCCGCCGAGCGCGAGCAGGCCGGCGACGATCACGAGCAACACCGCGCGGCGGGAGTCCGAGCGGGCCTGACGCCGGGCGCTCTCCTGGCGGCTCGCCTGCCGCGCTTGCAGCTGGGCAGCGAGCATGCGAGAGGTCGCGAGAGGGCCGCCGACCGCGGTCGTCAGCTGGCCGCTCGCGGCCAGGCTGCGCGCTCTGTCTTCGGCGGCAACCTGGGCCCGTACGAGCCGCTCGCTGATCGGATCGTCCCGCGCGAGCGAGCTGGCCGTCGCCGCCGCCGCGGCGTAGTCGGCGGCGATCTGGCTGCGGGCGGCGGCCGCGCTCGGGCCGCGCGCATCGCGCAGCACCTCCTCCTCGGCGATCCCCGCGCCGGCGAGGTTCGCGCCGGCGGTGGCCAGACCGGACGTCTGGATGAGGCGGTTTTCGTAGGTCTGGCGCGCGTTGTACAGGCTGGCGATGCCGACCGCGGCGACGACCGCGAGGGCAAGCGTCATGGCGACAAGGGCCAGGCGCAGCGAGCGTGCGATGGAAAGGCGCTGCATAGGGAGGACGTTTGGGTTGCGGGAACCCGCGGTGATCGTACCCGCGGGGTCGGGCGGCGGGCGCACTCGACCGGGGTGGTGGTGGGCCGACGACGGTTACCATCACCGCCGTGACCCTTGCCCGCATGTGGGGTCGTCAGCTGTGCGCCGCCTCCACCGCGGCACTGATCGTCCCCTCGGCGATGGTGGCCGCGCTGGTCGCGCTCGCGCTCGGTGGCGGCTTCAATCAGCTCGGCGTCCTCGGCCAGATCTTCGCCGGACCGCCGGCGTCGAGCGCTGGGGAGCTCGCCATCGCCACGCCCGCCTCGAGGGCCGCGGCGCGCGCAGCCGGTAGCGCGCTGCCAGTCATTCCGGTGGCGCAGTTCGTGGCGAGCCGGAAGGTGTCGGGTGGCGCGGGTCGCAGCCGGCTGGCGCCGGTCCTCTCGGCGCCGCACAGGGGCATCGGCTCGGCCGGTGGGACGATCGCGCCGGGCGGCACGGCTACCCGTCCGGTGAGCTCTGGAGGGGCCGGGTCCCCGGCGGGAACACCACGGCCGCCAGCGCCGGCGCCCGTCTCCCCGAAGCCGAGCCCCTCACCTGCTCCCAGTCCTTCGCCGAAGCCGACGGTCGTCGACCAAGCCGTCCGGGTCGTGACCTCGGTCACCTCGCAGGTCCCCGCCCCGGTCGGGTCGACGGCGACCAACGCCGTCCAGGCAGCCGGCCGCGCCGTCGGCAGCGTGCTGCCGTGAGATCCCGTCCGCGCCGGTAGCCGCTGACGGCTGCTCGCCGCGCGTGTTGGTCGCGCGCAGCGCGATGAAGGACGACGCGAGCAGGAAGATCGCGCTGGCCAGCAGACCTCGCTGAAGCCCCGCGTTGAGGGCGTGGACGGGTGAAACCCGCGCCGCGAGCAGGTGGTCGGTGTGGCTCGTCGCCAGCGCGGTGAAGACGGCCAGACCGAGCGCGCCGCCGACCTGTTGCGAGGCGTTGACGAGCGCAGCCGCCAGTCCCGCCTTGTCGGCCGGGACGCCCGAGTTTGCCGCGGTCGTGACGCCGACGAACATCGGACCCACGCCGAGCGACATGATCACCATGCCGGGCAGCAGGTCGGATATGTAGGAGCCGCCGACCGGGATGCGCGACAGCCAGTAGATGCCGCCCGCGGCGATCACGGCGCCGGCGACGATCACCGGCCGCGTCCCGACCCGGGTGAGTATCTGCGAGGCCGCTCCGGCGGCACCGCCGATCACGAAGCAGACCGGGAGGTAAGCGAGGCCGGTCTCGATCGGCGAGTAGTGAAGGACGTTCTGCATGTACAGCGTGAGGAAGAAGAACATGGCCAGGAACCCGGCGAACGCGATCAGCTGGGTGACGTCGGCGAAGGCGAGGCCATTGATGCGGAAGATCGAGAGGGGCGCGAGTGGGTTGCGGTGGCGGCGCTCGTTGACCACGAAGGCGATCAGGAGCACGACCGCGCCGGCGAGCTCGGCGATCGTGCGAGGCTTGCCCCAGCCGACCGACGGCGCCTTCACCAACGCATAGACGAGTAGCAGCATCCCGCCGGTGGCGAGCACCGCGCCGAACGCGTCGAAGTTCTCGAGCGTCTTGCGCGCGCCGTCGGGGCGGATCAGCCGCAGCACGGCACCGAGGACGAGTACGCACGCGATCGGGTTTACGAACATGACCCAGCGCCAGCCGAGTCCCTGGGTCAGGACACCTCCGAGGAGGACGCCGACCGCCGAGGCGAGCCCGCCGACGCCGCCCCAGGCGCCGAGCGCGGTGTTGCGCTCCTTGCCCTCCTTGAAGCTGGTGGTCAGGAGCGAGAGCGCGGCCGGGAGCGTCATCGCCGCGCCGAAGCCCTGGGCCATCCGCGCGCCGACGAGCACGCCCGAACTCTGCGCGAAGCCGCCGATCAGCGAGGAGACGCCGATCACGACGATGCCGCCGAGGAGGATGCGCCGGCGCCCGAGCAGGTCAGCCAGGCGACCGCCGACGAGCATGAAGCCGCCGTAGGTGAGCAGGTAGCCGCTCGGGACCCATTGCAGGCTCGCCACCGAGAAATGGAGCGCGTGGCGGATCGACGGCAGCGCGACGTTGACGATGGGCGCATCGACGAAATCGAGAAACGCGACAGCGCACAGCAGGCCCAGCGTGAGCTTCCCGCGCGGCGTCGATAGGAACGATGGAGTGACGGTTGCCATGAGTGACACCTCTCAGTCTTGGAGTGGTCACTGGCATGACCCGGGAGACCGGGATAACGTGACGGCGCTGCCTCGTTAGGCGGCGGGAGCCAGCGCGCGCTCGGGGCGCAACGCGCAACGCCGTGCGTCGGCGTCGGTGTCGGCGGCCGGGAGTCGGAGGCTGAAGGCCGACCCGACACCCGGGCTCGAGACGACGTGGATCGAGCCGCCCATCGCCTCGACCAGACCCTTCGAGACGACCAGCCCGAGACCGTTGCCCTCGACGCCGCGGAGCGGAGCGTCGAGGCGTTCGAAGGGAGTGAACAGGCGCTCGAGCTGATCCGCGTCCATGCCGACGCCGGTGTCGATCACGTCGATGCGGACGTGGCCGTCGCCGCCGTGGGCGACCTGGAGGGAGATCGAGCCCCCGGCCCGGTTGTAGTTGATCGCGTTGGAGATCAGGTTGAGGAGCACCTGCTTGAGCCGGCGGGGGTCGGCCAGGACCGAGGCCGGCCCTGGGTCATCGTCACCGTCGACGTCGATCCCGAGCGTGAGCGACTTCTCCGCCGCCAGCGGCCCGCATAGCGCCACGGCCTGTGTCACCTCAACCAGCGCGTCGATCGGCTCCTCGGACAGCTCGAGGTCGCCGCCGGCCAGGCGCGTGAGATCGAGGAGGTCCTCGGCCAGCGCCAGCAGGTGGCGCCCACCGGCGAGGATCTGCTCCACGCTGTGGCGCTGGGAGTCGCTCAGATCCTCGAGGGCGAGAAGCTGGCCGAAGGCGAGGATCGCGTTCAGCGGGTTGCGGAACTCGTGGCTGACCTGCGAGAGCGCCTCGGTGGTGGAAAGCACGCTCACTTATCGACGTACTTCGCCGAAACCCTTAGGGGTAGTCCTCCGGTAGCGGTCAGGGGGAACTACGGAGGGTCCATACCGGAGGTGGCGCGCACCGTCCGGATGGGCTTCCCCCGGCCCCAGGGACGCCGCGAAGCGGCCCCAACACACCCTACGAGCCGCCGAGGCCCTTCTCCTCCGCCGCCTTGTAGGCGATCTGGAGGAAGTCCGAGACGGTCAGCGCGGTGAGCGTGGAGGCCGCGACGCGGGTGACGCGGGGCGCGAACATCAGCCCGACGTGGAAGGCGCCGGCGGCCCATAGACCGAGGCAGTAAGGGCAGATGAGCAGTTCGCCGATGGCGCCGCGGACCTCGCCCTCGCGGGCGCGCTCCTCGACCTCGGCGGGGCCGCCGCGGCCCTGATACTCGGTGAAGGGAGCCCGCACGAAGCTCGTGACCTTGTCCTTCGCCACGAGGCGGGAGAGCTTGTGGCTGGCCGTTCCGATCAGCATCAGGTCCTGGCCGGAAATGCGGTCGGGGAGCCGGTTCGAGCGTTTGGCGGCGTAGAGAGCGCCGCCGAAGCCAGCGTTGAAGAGCGCGGCGAACGCGGCGTACATCCGGAACGGCGGCCGCTCTTGCGGCGCGGCGTAACCCTCGAACGCTCCGCGGGCCTCGCTGGTCAGATTGTCGGCGCTCACTACCAGGTCGATACCCCCGCGCGGCGCCGGGAAACGATCGGACATCCGCTGAGGCCGTGATAGGAGCGCCCCCTGCGCGGGCACACCTATCGATTGACGGGAAGGCCCGGGTCGGTGCGGGGAAGGTAAGGAAAGCCGAAGAATCCCCCGCAAATCAGGCGAAACGTGAATCTTTTAGACGCCCATGGGGTCTTAATAGACGTAAGCAAACGATCCGGCGGAATGGTTCGACAGCCGTCGAACAATCCGCTATAATTCGACTTGTATCGAACTATGCACGACAAGAGGATTCCATTGGACAATTTTGAGGATCGTCAGGGCGCGGGAACGCGGACTGACCATCATGAAACCGCTCAACGCGTTCGGTCGGCTGGGACCAAGCGCGCCGCAGCGACGGGCAACCGGCGTCAGGTTCGGCGTCGACGGACCCATGCCGGCGCGCAGGTCGATACCCCGACCGAGCTGCGGAATGCAATCGAAGACGATCGCGGCTCTGCGGTCGCCGACTCCCTCGAGCTGTTCCTCCGGCGGGCACGCCTCCATCCGCTCCTAACGGCAGCGGAGGAGATCGAGCTGGCCAAGCGGATCGAGCGCGGCGACCTCGAGGCCAAGGAGAGGATGATCAACGCGAACCTGCGGCTCGTCGTATCGCAGGCGCGTCGCTACCAGGGTCACGGCCTGCCCATGGAGGACCTGGTCCAGGAGGGAATGCTGGGCCTGATCCGGGCGGTCGAGAAGTTTGACTGGCGGCGCGGGTTCAAGTTCTCCACCTACGGGACGCTGTGGATCCGTCAGGCAATCCAGCGTGGGCTTCAGAACCACGGGCGCACGATCCGGGTGCCGGTACACGTCTCTCAGCGCCAGGTCAAGGTGCGCAAGGTCGAGTCCGAGCTCAGCACGAAGCTGGGACGTGAGCCGACCGACGAGGAGATCGCCGCGGTGACCGAGCTTCCGCTCGAGGAGATTGCCGAGCTGCGGGAGCTGAGCCGCGCGATGACCAGCCTCGATCAGCCGGTTAGCGAGGATGGCGAGACGGCGCTTGGCGACCTGCTCGCGTCAGATCGGCCCGAGCCGCTCGAGGAAGTGGCCAGCATCGAGCGCGATCAGCGCGTCAACGAGGCGGTCGAACGGCTTCCGGCTGCCGAGCAGAGTGTGATCCGGCTGCGCTTCGGCCTGGCCGGTGAGGACCCGAAGACGCTCCGGCAGGCGGGCTCCGAGCTCGGGATCACCGCCGAGCGGGCGCGTCAGCTCGAGGAGCAGGGCCTGCGGCGGCTCGCCGCGACGGCCGAGCTCGCCGGGCTGGGCGAGGCTGCGTAAGGCGCCGCCGTCAGGCGCCGCCGACCATTGAACCGAGCGCTCATCTAGCGATAAGAACGTCACACGGCGCGCGTGCGCACACCCGAGCGGGTAGTGAGTACGCGCGCCACGGCGTTAAGGGGCTGGTCGCCCGCGGGTCGATGACGATCAACCCGGCGTGGGTCTCCTCGGCGAGGTCGATGATCGCGTCGGCCATATCACCGGCGGCTAGATGGGGCGTGACCTCAAGTCCGCGCCGGCGTAGATCCTCGGCGGCGGAGGACATGCGCTCGTCGAGCGCCTGGCGGTCCGACAGCACTGGCCAGTAGGTCTCGATCAGGTGCACGTGCGCGTGTCGGACCGCGGCCAGACGAGCGGCCGCGGCGAGCGCCGGTGCCTCGCCACCGGACGTGTAGGCGTGGGCGATGATCACGTTGGCGGGCTCGAGGGTCGCCTCGGACCGGCGATAGGCGAAATCGGCCACCTGCCGCCATATGCTGATGGCCGGGACGAGCAGGCCGCGCGCGACGCCAGTTAGCACGAGCTTCAGCTGCGGGCTTCGCTCGGGCGACGCCGGCAGCGCGATATCCAGCTCGACCTGAGACCCGGCGCGCCTCGCTTCACTCTCGCCCAGGCGCTCGAGCAGCCGCAGCGCGTCGCTGTTCTCGGCCAAGAGCAATGCCGTGAACCGGTCGATCCGCTCCTCGCGGGCGCGGTCGACCAGCCGGTCGAGTAGCTCGGTGGCCACACCACGCCCTTGCCAGTCATCCGCGACGACGATCGCGCATTCGGCGACGCCGTCGCTGACCCGCACGAAGCAGGCGACTCCCACCGCGTCCTCGGTGTCCGGGTCGAGCGCGATCAGCGCCTCGTGGTCGTGGTGGTCGACCGCGGTGAGATAGGAGAGCTGCTTGTCGCTGAGATCAGCCAGGGAAGCCTGGAAGCGCATGTAGCGCGATCGCTCCGAGAGACGCTCGAAAGCCGCGCGCAGAAGCTCACGGTCTTCGGGCTCGATCGGTCGGATCAGGACCGAGGATCCATCCCGGAGAGGGGTCCGTTCCGGTTCGCCGCCCGTCAAGACGTGCTGAGCGGCGCGCCGGCGCCCGCCCGATCGGCCGCCTGGGCATGGCGCGCGATCGCCTCGACGAGTTGCGGCCAGGCCGCCTCGGGGAGGTCGTGTCCCATCCCTTCGACCGTCATCAGCTGTGCGCCGGGGATTGCCTTGGCCGTGGCGACGCCGCCGGACCGGGCCACCATCCGGTCCTTGGAGCCGTGGATGACGAGCGTGGGGGCGGTGATCGTGCCCAGCTCGGCGGTGCGGTCGCCGGAGGCGATGATCGCCCCCAGCTGCCGGCCGGGGCCGGCCGGATCGTGGCCGCGGTCGTAGCTGCGCGCCACCATGTCGCGCACGCGCTCCTTGTCGAACGGGAGGCCGCGCGACCCGATCGCCTCAAATACGGCAGTCGAGTGCTCGATGTGGCCCTCGCGGTCGGTCGGGCCGGCGCGGAGCAGGTAGCGGTAGATGCCGAACGCGGGCTGGCCGTTCCAGCGGCTACCGGTGTTCGACATGATCGACACGAGCGAGCGGGTGGACTCAGGGTGACGCGCGGCCACCGTCTGGGCGATCATCCCGCCCATCGAGGCGCCGACGATGTGGGCGGGGGCGAGCCCGAGTTCGCGTAGCAGCCCGACGGCATCGTTCGCCATGTCGCCCAGGTCGTACAGGACCGGATCGATCTTGCGTGTGAGGATCTGCCGTGGGCCCGGTGGCGCGCCGTGGATCCGGGTCGAGCGGCCGATGTCGCGGTTGTCGAAGCGGACGACGTGGAACCCGCGCTCGGCGAGCTGGGCGCAGAACTCGTCGGGCCAGCCGATCATCTGCGTGCCGAGGCCCATGATCAGCAGCATGGGCGGGTCAGACTCGTTGCCGAGCCGCTCGTAGCAGAGCCTGATGCCCCCGCCGATGTCGCAGAACGACTCGGACTGGTCGGCGGCGCCTGACGGCGAGGCCTTGTCAGTCATAGAGCGCCTCGAACACGTCGGCGTAGCGCTCGTTGACCACGTTGCGCTTGAGCTTGAGGGTCGGCGTGAGCTCGCCTGACTCCTGGCTCAGGTCGTGGTCGAGCAGAGCGAACTTCTTGATCTGCTCGACCTTCGCGTACTTGGCGTTGGCGCGGTCGAGCTCGGCCTGGATCAGCTCGCGGATTTCCTCTTGTTCGACCAGCTCCTCGATGGTCTCCGCGAGGCCGTTCTCCTTAGCCCAGGGAAGAATCGTCTCGGCGTCGAGGGTGATGAGCACGACCGGGTACGGGCGACGGTCGCCATGCATGACGGCCTGGGAGATCCAGCGCGACTGCTTGAGGTCGTTCTCGAGGTTGGCCGGGGCCAGGTTCTTGCCGCCGGCCGTGATGATGATGTCCTTCTTGCGGCCGGTGATCGACAGGTAGCCATCCTCGTCGAGCGACCCGAGGTCCCCGGTCATCAGCCACCCGTCCTCGGTGAACGTGTCCTTGGTGGCGTCGGGGTTGCGCCAGTACTCGCGGAACAGGTTCGGGCCCCGGGTGAGGATCTCGCCGTCGTCGGCGATCTTGAACTCGACGCCGGGCATCGCCCGGCCGACGGTCCCGAACTTGAGGTTCTCGAGGGTGTTGACGGCGCCCACGGCGACCGTCTCGGTCATGCCCCAGCCCTCGAGCACGGGCACGCCGCAGGCGTAGAAGAACTCGAGGATTTCCTTGGCGATCGGCGCGGCCCCCGACACGGCCTTGGTCAGGTGGTTGCCGAACAGACCGCGGACCTTGGCGTAAAGGGCCTCCTCGGAGCGGTCGAAGGCTGCCTGGAGCTCCGGCGGGACGGCCTGCTTTTGGTCTTGGAGCCGGCGGGTCTCGAGGCCGACCTCGACCGCCTGGCGCAGCTGGTCGGGATCGGGGGCCATGGCCTGCGCGAGCGCGTAGATCTTCTCGAAGATGCGCGGCACCGACGGCATGTAGGTCGCGTCCACCTGCTGGAGCTCGGGGATGATCTGCAGCGGATCGCCGCCGAAGTAGACGATCCCGCTGCCGACGTCGAACGAGGCGAGCTGCACGGTCAGGGCGAAGGCGTGAGCGAGCGGGAGGTACAGGTAGGTCATCTCTCCCTCGGAGATGAAGTCGATCTCCTCGACCATCACGCCGACCGAAGCGCAGTTGCCGTGGCTGAGGACGACACCCTTGGGCGGCCCCGTCGTGCCCGACGTGTAGATGATCGTGTAGGGGTCCTCGGGGGAGACCGCGTCGCAGCGCCGCTCGAGCTCGGCGCGGTCGGCGTTTTGGCCGCGCTCCCGGAGCTCGTCGATCGTGACGCCGGCGGCTTGGTCGTTCGGGCTGGGTTCGATCAGGACGATGTGCTCGAGGTGCTCGAGGTTGCCGCGGACCTTCTCGATCTTGGCCGCCTGGCTCTCGTCCTCGCAGATCACGACCTTCGAGTCCGAGTTGCCGGCGACCCATTCGCACTCCTCGGCGGAGTTGGTCGGGTAGATCGGGACGACGACCGCACCAGCTCTCGAGATCGCGAGGCTGGCGTAGCTCCACTCGGGGCGGGTGTTGGCCAGCAGGGAGACGCGATCACCCGGCTCGACGCCGAGGTCGAGCAGCCCACCCGCGATCTCGTCGACGATCGTGGCGACGTCGGAGAAGGTCTTGTCGTGCCAGTGGTCGTCGTGCTTGTAGCGGATTGCCGTCCGATCGCCGAAGCGCTCTGCCGCGTTCGCCGCGGCCCGCGCGATTGTTTTGTTACTTGCCTGTGTGGCCATCGCTCACCTCCTGTCTCGGTCCTACCCTAGTTTTTTTTCTAGAACTCAGGCTCGGCCGGGAGGCCCACGTAGTTCTCGGCCAGGCTGCGAGCCGCCGCCTCGGAGCGGTCGACGTACTCGAGCCGGGCGAGCTGCATGCGGCGCTGGAACGGGCCGCCGCCGAGGTCGTGGAGCATCTGGGTCATGTAGTTCGAGAAGTCCTGCGCGCGCCACACCCGGCGCAACGCGGCGGTCGTATATCCATCAGCCCGCTCGGTGTTGCCGTGCTTGATTAGGTCGCTCAGAGCCGGCGCCAGCAGCCGGACGTCGTTGACGGCCAGATTGAGGCCCTTGGCGCCGGTCGGCGGGACGATGTGCGCCGAGTCGCCGGCCAGGAACAGGCGGCCGTGCTGCATCGGCTCGGCCACGTATGACCGCATGGGCGTGATGCCCTTGTCGATGATGGTCCCGTCGTTGACGTCGCCGAGGCGGATCTTGAGCTCGCTCCAGATGCGGTCGTCGGGCCAGTTGGCGATGTCGTCGTCCGCGTCGACCTGGAGGTACAGGCGGCTGATCTTCTGGGAGCGCATCGTGTACAGCGCGAAGCCGCGCTCGTGCCAGGCGTAGATGAGCTCGTCGGTGGCGGGCGGCGCCTCGGCCAGGATCCCGAGCCAGCCGAACGCGTACGTGTACTCGTACTCGGTGATGTGCTCGGCGATCGTCGGCCGGCTGACGCCGTGGAAGCCGTCACAACCCGCGATCACGTCGCAGATGAGCTCTTGGCTTTGTCCGTCATGGTCGTAGGTGATCCGTGGCTGCTCGGTGTCGATGTCGTGCACCTGCACGTCGCTGACCTCGAACAGGACCGTGATCCCCCGGTCGAGCAGAGCCTGGGTCAGGTCCTTGACGACCTCCTGCTGACCGTAGATGGTGATGTGCCGGCCGGTCAGCCCGGCCATGTCGACGTAGTGGTTGCGCTCGCGGTAGCGCAGGTAGATGCCGTTGTGCTTGAGGCCTTCGCGGTCGAGCCGGTCGGCCACGCCGAGGTCGTGGAGGAGGTCCACGGTGTTCTGCTCGAGCAGCCCGGCGCGCACGCGCTTCTCGACGTAGGCGCGGTCGCGCGCCTCGATCACCACGGCCTCGATTCCCAGCTTGTGCAGGAGCATCGCCAGTGTGAGCCCGGCCGGACCGGCCCCGACGATGCCTACCTGGGTTCGCACCGGCGCGAGTCTATGGCGCGGGGTCGGTGTTCGCCTGGGTGGCCACGACCACCTCGAGCCGGCGTGGGCCGTGGACCCCGCGCACCCGGACCATCTCGATGTCGACGGTGGCGGAGGGTCCCGAGACGAAGGTGAGCGGGCGGGTCGGGTCCTCGAGGCTTCTGACGGCCTCAGGCACGCAGGAGACGATCTGGTCTTGCCTGACGATGCAGAGGTGGTAGTCGGGGAGGAGGGTGAGCGCGCGCCGGCCCATGCCCGGGCCGCCGTCGAGGATGATCGTGCCGGTCTGGGCGATGGCGAGGGCGCAGGTCGTGATGACCCCGTCAGAGGCGTCGAGGTCGTGAGCGTCGAGGGGCGGGTCGTCGTGGAGCGGCTCGATTGCGGAGGTCCAGGCGTCCGGGATCCCGGCGGGGGTCACGATCCTCCGCTCGCCGAGGATCTCGCGGACCTTGTGCTCCAGGTCGGCCTCGTCGACCAGATGGCTCGTGGCCTCGTAGTGGGCGAGGCGGTCGAAGAAGGTGGTCAGGTCGTCGTCGGTCGTGTGGCGGTAGTCGCGGGGGATGGCCTGGGTGGCGGTTGCGCGCTCGCCGAGCGCCGTCCTCACCCGGTTCAGGATGTCGGCGCGGGCGCTCATTGCTTCGGACGTTTCCTCCACCAGGTCCGAAACGGCTCGGCCGGGGGATCGGGTAGGTCGCGCGTCCTCGTCCACCTCGAGAGGGGCGGTGGCGCCGCGTGGCGGATCAGGCGTAGGAGCTTCGCGCTGTTGAGCGCCACCGTCCAGCGCCGGCGGCCGCTCATCGCCGTCGCGGCGGCTTGGAATGTCGCGTCCTGCGCTCTGTGC
>DATBYI010000094.1:0-4973 GCA_036513815.1 Solirubrobacteraceae bacterium | reverse complement strand
GGCTCGAGCGCGAGGTGTCGCTGCTTTCCGAGGTGCGGGTGATCGTGGCGCTGGGGTCGTTCGCCTGGGACGTCGCGCTGCGGCTCCTGGTCGCGCTGGGGGAGCCGCGGGTCCGGCCCCGGCCGAAGTTCGGTCACGGGGCGGAGTGCCAGGTCGGGCGTTATGTCCTGCTGGGCTGCTTTCACCCGAGCCAGCAGAACACGTTCACCGGGAAGCTCACCGAGCCGATGATGGACGCCGTCTTCGAGCGGGCGAGGACTTTGGCGATGGGGGTAACAAATACGTACCCTGAGCGCCAAAGTTCGCCGTGAGCGGATCGCTACGCTCGTCCGAATGGCGTTAGAGCAGTTCAGTTCGCGCACGCGTGAGTGGTTTGCCGGCGCGTTCACCGAGCCGACGCCGGCGCAAGCGCAGGCCTGGCCGGCGATCGCGTCGGGCGAGCACGTCCTGATCTCGGCCCCGACGGGGTCGGGTAAGACGCTGGCCGCGTTCCTGTGGGCGATCGACAAGCTGGCCAGCCAGCCAGCCCGGAGTGAGGAGGGGGCCGCCGGGGCCCGGAACGGTGGCGCGAAGAGCGGGAACGGTGGCGGGCGCCGTATCGGCCTCGTGTACGTGTCCCCGCTGAAGGCGCTCTCCTACGACATCGACCGCAACCTCCGCGTCCCGCTGCGCGGGATCTGCGCCGACCTCAAGGTCGCCGTGCGCACCGGCGACACGCCCCAGCGCGAGCGGCAGGCGATGCTCCGCGAGCCGCCCGACATCCTGATCACCACCCCCGAGTCGCTCTACCTGATGCTGACCGGCCGCGCGCAGGAGCTGTTCGCCGGCGCTCAGTCGTGCATCGTCGACGAGATCCACGCGGTGGCGTCCACCAAGCGCGGCGCGCACCTGGCTCTCACGCTCGAACGGCTGACTAACGCCGCGGGCAACGATGTCCAGCGGATCGGGCTGTCGGCCACCCAGAAGCCGCTCGAGGAGATCGCGCGCTTCCTCGTCGGGCCGACTCGCACGTGCCGGATCGTCGACACCGGCGTCCGCAAGGAGCTCGACCTGAAGATCAAGGTGCCGGTCGACTCGATGGTCGAGCCCGACGACACGCCCGGGTACCAGGAGCTCGATCCGCTCGCCGGCGGCGGCGAGGCGACCCGCCGGTCGATCTGGCCGGCCATCTACCCCGAGCTGCTCGAGCTGATCAACGCACACCGCTCGACGATCCTGTTCGTCAACAACCGCCGGGCCGCCGAACGGCTGGCCCTCCGGCTCAACGACCTGGCCGAGCGCGAGATCGCCCGCGCCCACCACGGCTCGCTGGCGCGCGAGGAGCGGCTCGTCGTCGAGGAGATGCTCAAGGCGGGCGAGCTGCCGTGCCTGGTCGCGACGTCGAGCCTCGAGCTCGGGATCGACATGGGCGCGGTGGATCTGGTCATTCAGGTCGAGTCGCCCAAGTCGGTGGCGCGCGGCCTGCAGCGGATCGGGCGGGCCGGGCACTCGGTCGGCGACGTCAGCCGCGGGCGCATCTTCCCGAAGTTCCGCGCCGACCTGCTCGAGTGCGCGGTGGTGGCCAAGCGGATGCGAGACGGCGAGATCGAGACCACTGTCGTGCCGCACAACGCGCTCGACGTGCTCGCCCAGCAGATCGTCGCGATCGCCGCGGCCGCGCCGGAGGAGGAGCCGGTGGCGGTGGATGAGCTGCAGGAGCTGGTGGCGCGGACCCATTCGTACAGCGGATTGAGCCGGACCCAGCTCGAGAACGTGCTCGACATGCTCGACGGGCGCTACCCGAGCTCGGAGTTCGCCGAGCTGCGGCCTCGCATCGTGTGGGACCGCGTCAAGGGCACGATCCGGGCGCGGCCGGGCGCGCGCCAGCTCGCCGTCACGAACGCGGGGACGATCCCGGATCGCGGTCTGTACTCGGTCACGCTGCCGGACGGCCGTCGCGTTGGCGAGCTCGACGAGGAGATGGTCTACGAGGCGCGCCCGGGCCAGACGTTCCTGCTCGGCGCGAGTACATGGCGGATCGAGGAGATCGGGCGCGACCGCGTGATCGTCACGCCGGCCCCGGGCCTCCCGGGCGCGGTCCCGTTCTGGAAGGGCGACGGCATCGGCCGGCCCAAGGAGCTCGGGGAGGCGATCGGCGCGTTCTCGCGCTGGGCGGTGGAACAGCCGGCCGAGGTGCTCGAGCGCTCGTATGACCTCGATGAGAGGGCGGCCACGAACCTGCTCGACTTCCTGCGCGAGCAGCAGGAGGCGACGCGCGTCGTGCCTTCCGATCGCGCGATCGTGGTCGAGCGCTTCCGCGACGAGATCGGCGATTGGCGGCTGTGCGTCCTGAGCCCGTTCGGTGGCCGTGTCCACGCCGCGTGGGGGCTCGCGCTGAGCGCGCGAATCCGGGATCAGCTCGGGCTCGAATCCGACGCGATCTGGTCCGACGACGGGATCATCGTCCATCTGCCCGACGCCGAGGAGCCGCCGGGCGCCGACCTCGTGATGCTCGAGCCCGACGAGGTCGAGGACTCAGTGGTCGCCGAGCTTTCCGCGAGTGCACTGTTCGGCGCGCGCTTCCGCGAGAACGCGGCGCGCGCACTTCTGATTCCCCGCGCCCGGCCGGGCAGGCGGACGCCGCTCTGGCAGCAGCGGCTGAAGGCGCAGTCGCTGCTCGAGGTGGCCAAGAAGTACGGCGAGTTCCCGATCATTCTCGAGACCTACCGCGAGTGCCTGCGCGACGTACTCGACGTCCCGGGCTTGGTCGAGCTGCTCACCGCGCTCCACCGCCGCGAGATCTCGCTCGTCGAGGTGGAGACGCGGACCGCCTCGCCGTTTGCGTCGAGCCTCCTGTTCGACTACGTGGCGACGTACATGTACGAGGGCGACACGCCGAACGCCGAACGCCGCGCGGCGGCCCTGTCGCTCGACCGTGAGCTGCTGCGCGAGCTGCTCGGCCAGGAGGAGCTCCGCGACCTGATCGACCCGGGTGCGCTCGAGCACGTTGAGGAGGACCTCCAGTTCCTGTCTGACATGCGCCGGGCCACCACGCGGGATGGGCTGCACGACGTGCTGCGAAGCGTCGGAGACCTCAGCGCCGCCGAGGCACAGCTGCGCGTCGTGGACGGCCTCGACGCGCCGCGGATGCTCGACGAGCTGCGCTCCGAGCGCCGCGCGATCACGATTCGCCTGGCCGGCGAGGAGCGCTGGATCGACGCGGTCGACGCCGGCCTTTACCGGGACGCGCTCGGGGCCGCGCCGCCCGGGGGCCTCCCGGCCGCGTTCCTCGAGGACGTCCCCGACGCGCTGGTCAGGCTCGTCCGCCGCTACGGCGCCACGCACGGCCCGTTCACCGAGCACGATCTCAAAGCTCGCTACGGCGTCGACTGCACAGCGGCGCTGACGGGACTCGAGCGCGAAGGGGTGCTCATCCGCGGCGAGCTGCGTCCGGGCGGAACCGAGCGGGAGTGGTGCGACCCCGAGGTGCTCCGGCGACTGCGCCGGGCGTCGCTCGCGGTGCTGCGCAAGGAGGTCGAGCCGGTCGACCAGCGGGCGCTGGCCCGGTTCGAGCCGGCCTGGCAGGGCGTCGACCGCCATCCCGCGACCGGTGCGGGAGTCGATCGCCTGCGCGAGGTGCTCGTCCCGCTCCAGGGGCTGGCCCTTCCGCCCGACGTATGGGAGCGCGACGTGCTGCCGCGCCGGGCCGGCGCCTACTCGCCGGCGTGGATCGATCAGCTGTGCGCCGCCGGCGAGGTCGTGTGGATCGGCGCCGGCGCGCTGGGCCGGAATTCCGGGCGCGTCGTCCTTTACTTCCGCGAGGATCTGGGTGTGCTCGGCCCGCCGGCGCAGAAGGGGGCCGCGCCGGACGGCCCTGAGCACGACGCGGTGCGCGCCCGGCTCGCGGCGGGTGCGTGCTTCTTCACCGACCTCCTCGTCGACGTCGACCTCGCGCCCGAGGAACTCCAGGAGGCGCTGTGGGATCTCGCCTGGGCGGGCGAGGCGACCAACGACGCGTTCTCGCCCCTGCGCGCTCCGCGGCTGACGCTGGCCCGCGCGCAACGCGAGCGGGTCCGCACGACGGCGCGTCCGGGCCGGTTCGCGGCCCGCCGGCGTGGCGCGGGCGCGTCGGCGCAGGTGCAGGGCCGCTGGTCGCTGACCGAGTCTCTCTTCCGGACCGCGACGGTCGATCCGGCCGCGCGGCGGCGGGCCATCGCCGAGTTGATGCTCGAGCGCTACGGGATCCTGACTCGCGAACAGGTCCGGGCCGAGGGCGTACCCGGTGGCTTCTCGGCCATCTACCCGGAGCTCTCGCAGCTCGAGACGCTGGGCATCGCCCGCCGTGGCTACTTCGTCGAGGGCCTCGGGGGCGCCCAGTTCGCGCTGCCCGGCGCGGTCGAGCGACTCCGGGCGCAGAGCGACGACGAGGCGCCGGTCGTGCTCGCCGCCGTCGACCCCGCGCAGCCCTACGGCGCGGCGCTGTCCTGGCCGGAGCGGTCCGGCGGCGCGGAGGACGCGCGGCGGCCGATGCGGGTGGCGGGCGCCTACGTGGTGCTGGCCGGCGGCGAGCCGATCCTCTACCTCGAGCGCGGCGGTCGCGCGCTCCAGACGCTCGTCGCCGCCGACGACGCTCGGATCGAGCCCGCGCTGAACGCGCTGATCGAGCAGGTTCGCGCCGGGCGGCTCAAGCGTGTCGCGCTCGAGAAGGTCGACGGCGTTGCCGCGATCGAATCTCCGCTCGGGCCCGCGCTCGTCGCGCTCGGATTCCAGCAGGGCCCGCGCCGCCTGACCCTCGGCGCGTAATGCCCGAGGGCGACACGATCGCCTACGCGGCCAACCGGATTCGCCCCGTCCTCGAGGGGCGCGTACCCGATGAGATCGAGACGCCACAGCCCCGCCACGCGCTCGACCGCTGGCCCGAGCGGCTGGCAGGTCGCCCGGTCGTGAGCGTCGATACCCACGGCAAGCACCTGTTCCTCCGTTTCGAGGGCGAC
>DATBYI010000093.1:0-4922 GCA_036513815.1 Solirubrobacteraceae bacterium | reverse complement strand
AGATCCGGTCGCTGCAACGCGATCAGCAGCGCCCCTTTGGCCGTCCACGGGCCGACGCCCTTGACCGCGGTCAGTTGTCTGATCGCCTCCTCGTCGGGGAGATCGCGGAGCTCGGGCTCGGATAGCCGTCCGTCTCTGAACCGCTGCGCAAGCTCGAGCACGGTGCTTGCCTTTTGGCGGGACAGTCCGAGTTCGCGCAGCGACTCTGGATCGAGGGACGCGAGATCATCGGGCTCCGGTGCTCGGCCGCCGAAGCGCTCGAGAAGGCGCGCGAAGATGGCGGTCGCCGCGGCGACCGAGATCTGCTGGCCGATGACCTGAAAGACCAGGGCGCCGAATAGGTCGAGCGTGGGCAGTCTGCGCATCCAAGCGTCCGGATCGAACGCCGGGTGCTCGTCGACCACCCTGGCGAGGACTGGGTCAGCTCCTCGCAGCCAGGCAAGACCAGGGCGAATGTCGCGCGGCTGCTGCGATCTCAGCACCCCTCCAGCTGGCCTCGCTCGTACGGGCAAGGATGTGGAGGATGCAGCCTGTCGTTCCCCGTTTCAAGACGTCGCGGGCGAGGTGGTCGTGTCCGGGTGGTTAGGGGGCTTGACAACCGATGGTCGATGAGTGATCGTGACGCCACGTCCAGTAGGCGACGAGGGGTTCGAGTACGCACTGAGCAGGCCACCGGCGCTTTTGAGTCCCGCCTCGCATATGCGCGTAACGCTCACCCGATCGGAAAGAGGCAATTTGCGATGGCTGATCCCGCCGTTGTCCTGGTCCACGGCGCGTTCGCTGACGCGTCCGGTTTTCGCGGTCTGTACGACGAGCTTCTCGGCGAAGACCTCACGATCATCGCTCCTCCGAATCCACTGCGGGGCCTGACCGGCGGCGACGGCGAGTACCTCAAGGCCGTGATCGGTGAGATCGATGGACCCGTCCTGCTCGTCGGTCATTCCTACGGGGGTTCAGTCATCACCGCGGCTGGCACGGCTGACAACGTGATTGGCCTCGTGTACATCTCCGGGTTCGCTCCGGACGAGGGCGAGAACCTGACCGACCTGCAGTCCAAGTTCCCGCCGCCCGGGATCATCCCCTACGTCGTGCAGCACGAGTTGCCTGGTGGCGGCAACGAGTTCACGCTCTCGCTGGAGGGCTTCCACGAGTCATTCTGCGCCGACATCCCGGCCGATGATGCGGCGTTCTACGCGATCAGCCAACGCCCCCTCGCCGGCGTTGCGCTCGCGGAGGCGGCACCGACGCCGGCCTGGCGGAGCCGTCCGGTGTGGGCGGTGCTTCCGACCGCCGATCGGTGTATTGACCCCGGCGTCCACCGCTTCAGCTACGACCGCATGGGCGCCCAGGTGACCGAGATCGAAGGCGCTTCGCACGTCGTCATGATCTCCCACCCCAAGGAGGTCGCGGAGGTCGTTATGACCGCCGTCCGGGCCTGTGCGGCGCAGCCGGCCTGATACCAGAGCCCGGCGACCCCCGCGTCGAGCTCAAGCGGCAGGATGCGCAAGTCGTGGCCGTCCACGTTGGCTTCGTCGACACCGACCTGACGGCGCGGCTCGACGCCGCGAAGGTCTCCGCGGCAACCGTCGCCATTCCGCGCTCGATGCGCTCGAAGCCGGCGAACAGGAGGCCGTGGTTGATGACTTCAGCCGCAGGGTGAAGGCCGGCTCAGCGACCACCCCTGACGGAGAGTCGATCTTCGCGCTCGCGCTTGCGTATGTCGCGCTGGATGTCACGTCCGCCGAGGTGGAATGCGTAGCGACCTGTTACTGGCCGCACCAGACCGCCGTTATCCTGCCGGTGCCACAAATCAGCGGATCGCGCCATCCGCGGACATAGCGGGGCGCGTTCAGGCTCGGCGCGCGCCGAAGCCGAGGCGACTGCGGCGGTGAGGCACGGCATTTGCGGCTTGCTCGGCCCGAGCCGAGCGACGCTCGTCGGAGCCCGCCGCGCGTCGGCCCACGCCGCTCGCGGCCTTCATGTCCGCGAGGATCGCGCCTTCGGAGCGTGAGGCAACGATCGGCACTGCGAGGCCCGCGACATGCACGTGCGTTCGCCGTCCGCGGCCACGTCCTTCCTCGATCGGCAGCACAGCGACGATGTCGTCAGCTCGAACGTACCGCCCATAGCCGAGCGACACCATTCCGATGTCGGTTTCCCGCATAACGTCTTCCTCGCGCATAACACATATTGTAGCGAACGCGTGTTCGATTCAGCGGCCTCAGACGACGTCGTTTTCAGGGATCGTCGCGGGGTCGCAGGTGGCTGGTTTGAGGGAGGATTCGGTGACGGATGCCGCTGAGCTATAAGGACTATTACGAGGTGCTGGGCGTTCCGCGCGATGCGGACCAGGACGCGATTCGACGCGCCTACCGCAGGCTGGCGCGCGAGTATCACCCGGATCTGAACTCCGATAGCGACGCCGAGGAGCGCTTCAAGGAGCTCGGCGAGGCGTACGAGGTTCTATCTGACACTGAGAAGCGGCAGCGTTACGACCGTCTTGGCGCTCGTTGGCGTGAAGCGGAGCGCGAGACGCCTGAAGAGAGCTTCGAGGAGTTCTTTACCGACGAGGGGTTCGGAGACGGGACCGGCGCAGTGTTCGGCGAGGACCTGTTCGAGGCGCTGTTCGGGGCGCGAGCGGGCCCTGCGACGGGGCCGCTGCGCGGCCGTGACCACGAGGCGCTGCTCGAGCTCTCGCTCGAGGATGCGCTGGCCGGTGGTCGGCGGCGGTTGACGCTGGACGGTCGTGCGGTGAACGCCAACTTCCCCGCCGGGGTTCGTGAAGGGCAGTTGATCCGCCTGGCGGGACGAGGGGGCGAGGGGCGCGGGGGCGGTCCGCCGGGCGATCTGTTCCTGCGGGTCGCGCTGAAACCGCATCCACGTTTCCGCCGTCGTGGTGATCACGACCTTGATGTCGACCTGCCGATCACGCCCTCCGAAGCGGCGCTCGGGGCGACGGTTGATGTGCAAACCCCAAATGGCACGGCCAGGGTCCGGGTCCCGGCGGGCTCGTCCAGCGGTCGGCGCCTGCGGCTGCGCGGCCGGGGCCTTCCCAAGCGGGGTGGTGGCAGCGGTGATCTCCACGCAATCGTGAAGATCGTCGTACCGAAGGAGCTCTCGGACCGTGAGCGGGAGCTCTACGAGCAGCTCGCCGAGAGCTCGAGCCTTGAACAGCGGGAGGCGTGATCATGAACGCAGACGGGCACACTGGGCCGGCCGATCGTGACCTCGCCGCGGAGGAGCCGGTCCAGTTGGCCGTGGTCGCAAGGCACGCGGGTGTCAGGACGGTGCACGTTCGGCGCTACCTGGAGTTTGGGCTGTTCGAGCCACACCCGTCTGCGGCTGGCCGAGCCCCACGCTTCCCCCCGAGTACCGCCGCGCGGGTGGCGAGAGCAGAGCGGCTACGCCGTGACCTCGGGCTCAACTACGCCGGCGCCGTGCTCGCATGCGAGCTGTTGGACCGGATCAGCGACCTCGAGGCTCGCCTTCAGTAGCCGTTTCGCGCGATCAAATTGAGCCGTCGACGTCGTGCGGGTCACCAAGCATGAGTCGGCCTGCTTACAAGGGTTACTGTCGTCGGTCAGCGTCATATCGCCGACGATCGCGCTTGGTCGGCCGCGCGCCCAGGTTGACGGGCCCCCCAAGCCGGCGCAGTTCTGCCTGGCGCTTACGCTCCGTGATGCTCTCTTCGGTCTCTTCGTAGAGCTGCGCCGCGGCGGCAGCTGACACACGGCGCTCGGCCGCGCCACGCACGACCACTGTCCGCCGCACAGACCCGATCGAGATGTCGAGCCGGTCGCCCGGCCCAACTTCGCGGCTGGGCTTCACGGCGATGCCGTTGACATGTACACGGCCGCCGCTCACGGCACCCGCCGCCAACCCGCGCGTCTTGAACAACCGCGCCGTCCACAGCCATTTGTCGACGCGCATCAGCTCCCGGTCAGAGCCGGTTCATGGTCGTCGCTGAGCGCCACACGCGGTCTCAATCGATAGTTCTGGAAACGACCCAACCGCCCGCTGCATGCCTAGCACGGTAGCGATGGCGAGGCGTTTGCCGGCACCCTCATAAGCTCGGTGGTGTGTCCCAAACGCACGCGTACGACGAGCTGACGCTGCTCGACGAGCATCGCCTGAAGCGCCGCAAGTTCGACGCGGCTGCGTACGAGCGCGCACGGCGGCGAAGGGAGCAGCGCCAGGCGGCGGTCCCGTCCTCGATCGCTTATCCCGATGAGCTGCCGATCAGCGCTCGCCGCGACGAGCTGCTCGCGGCGATCCGCGACAACCAGGTGGTGATCGTCGCCGGCGAGACTGGGTCCGGGAAGTCGACGCAGCTGCCTAAGATGTGCCTCGAGCTGGGGCGGGGCGTGCGTGGAGCGATCGCGCATACGCAGCCGCGGCGGCTGGCGGCGCGGACGATCGCTGAGCGAATCGCGGACGAGCTGGGTGTCCATTTGGGCGGGGCGGTCGGGTACGCGGTGCGTTTCAACGATCGCTCGAGTGCGCACACGCTGCTGCGGGTGATGACTGACGGGCTGCTGTTGGCCGAGATCGCCCGCGACCGCCTGCTGCGTCGTTACGACACGGTGATCGTCGACGAGGCGCATGAGCGGAGCCTGAACATCGACTTCCTGCTCGGTTATCTGAAGTCAATCCTCCCGAAGCGGCCTGACCTAAAGGTGATCATCACGAGCGCGACGATCGACGTCGAGCGCTTCTCCGAGCACTTTGACGGTGCGCGAGTCGTCGAGGTGAGCGGACGGAGCTATCCGGTCGAGGTCCGTTATCGACCGCTTCCGGAGGATGCCGACGAGATCGACTCGATCGGCGACGCGGTGCAGGAACTGCAGACGGCCGGTCGTGGTGACGTGCTGGTGTTCCTCTCCGGTGAGCGCGAGATTCGCGACGCGGCCGACGCGCTGCGC
>DATBYI010000092.1:0-4016 GCA_036513815.1 Solirubrobacteraceae bacterium | reverse complement strand
GAGGAGGGGGCTCACGTTGTCGGCGTCTCGCGCGGTCCGGTAGATCTAGATCTCCCCGCTCTCCGTCACGTGCAGGCCGATGTTCTTGACGGAGACACCCCGGCTCGCGTGGTGGATCTCGCTTTGTCGGAGTTCGGCGTGGTGGACGTTCTCGTCAACAATGCAGCGGCGGGGCCGCTCAGAGACGGGTATGAGAGCGTGCGCGAGGAGCAGTGGCGTGAGACCCTTGATCTGGTGTTTCTCTCGGCGGTGCGGATGACCAATGTCGCCTTACCTGCCCTCTTGAAAAATGGCGCAGGCGTGATCGTGAACGTCTCCAGCCGTAACGGACGCGTCCCCGTGCCGTCTGTCCCGGATTACAGCGCCGCGAAGGCGGCTCTGAACAACTACTCGAAGGGTCTGGCGCGGCAACACGCCGCCGAGGGTCTGCGTGTAGTCACGGTCTCCCCAGGCCCGACCGCCACGCCGATGTGGCTCGGTCCTGACGGGGCCGCCGTGCAGCACGCCGCAAGGGCGGGAACCGATGCCGAATCGATTGTTCGCAAAACCGAAGCCGCGATGCCGCATGGCCGGCTGGCCAGACCCGAGGAGGTCGCCGACCTTATCGTCTACCTGGCAAGCGCCCGGGCTGGCAGCGTCAGCGGCATCGACATCCTGATCGACGCCGGCCTAACCCAGACTCTTTAGGCACCGAGCTCCGCGCATCGACCGTCCGCTCGGGAGCTGGCACCTGAGTGTGCCCGTAGCAGAGCGGCGGTAATGAGCCGGACTGACTGCTACCGCTGGTCGGGCGAATTGCACGACTCGCGGACTGGACGTAGGATCGCTTCGTGATTGACCGTTCGACGTTCACGGCCACAACCTCGGCGGGGAGTATCGCCGGCTCGGTCGTGGGCGACGGCTCACCGGTGTTGCTGTTACACGGAGGCCCTGGGCTTGGTTACGACTACATGTTGCCGCTCGTCGCCGAACTCGAGACTGACTTCCGGGTTGCCATCTTTCAACAGCGGGGTCTCGAGCCCTCGACGGTTGAGGGTCCGTTCACGATAGCGAGGGCGATCGAGGATGTGGTGTGCGTTCTGGACGCGCTTGGTTGGTCTCGGGCGTGGATGGTGGGTCACTCGTGGGGTGGTCACCTGGCGCTACGGTTCGCCGCCGCTCACCCCGCGCGGCTGCTCGGGATACTCGCGGTTGATCCACTCGGGATCGTGGGCGATGGAGGGATGGCGGCGTTCCGTGCGGAGATGGTTGCCCGCGCTCCGCGAGCCGGACGTCGGAGGGTGCGTGAGCTGGAGGAGGTCGAGAAGGCCCGGGAGTTGACCACGGACGAGCGGTTCGAGACGCGGCGGATCATGTGGCCTTCGTACTTCGCTGACCCGGAGAACGTGCCGCCGATGCCGCCTTACGTTTCCTCCAGGGACGCCAGTAAGGCCCTCACCGCTGAGCTCAGCGAAGGTGTCGATGAGGTGGCAGCCGCGCTCGCGACGGGTGCGGTGCGCTACGGGATCCTTGTTGGTGGCGCCAGTCCATTCCCATGGGGGCAGTCGGCGCGGGCCGATGCCGACCTGTCCCCGAGCGCCTTCCTGAAGGTCGTTCCCGAGGCGGGGCACTTCGTTTGGTACGAAGCCCCAGGCGCCGTCCACGCCGCTCTGCATCGGCTCACCAACTCGGCTTGACCCACTGCTGGCTAAAGCCGAAGCTCGGGCGGTGCCCGCGGCGGCTGGCTCTGGCACTAACAGCCACCAGCGAAAACACTCCGCCCTCGGGTCACTGGATAGTCGTTGCTAGCCTGTTCGATCGTGGCGACGTTGGACTTTCCCGACCCGCCGCTGTGTGATTCGGAAGTCGCGCTGCAGCCGTGGACCGAGGACGACGTCGACGCGGTGGTGAAAGCGGCGGCCGACCCGGCGATCGTGCGCTGGAGCCATCTCCCGAACCCGTTTGATCACGCCGGGGTGTGCCAGTGGTTTTACGCGATGGCGCCCGATCGGGCCGCGGGCACGGCGCTGAAAATGAAGATCGCCGGCGCGGGCGAGGATCGGCTGCTGGGCGCGATCGCACTGATGCGGATCGACTGGGAGTCGAGGTCCGCTGAGCTTGGCTATTGGCTCGCGGCCTGTGCGCGCGGACGAGGAGTGGCTACGCGAGCGATCGGGCTGCTGACGCGCTGGGCAGTCGCCGAGCTTCGCCTGCGTCGGATCGACGCGATCCCCGACCTCGACAACGACGCGTCCAGGCGGGTGCTTGAGCGCTGCGGCTTCGCGTTCGAGCAGGAGCTGCTGGATCGGGCGCCACCAGCCGGCCTGTACAGCCTGCACGCCAGGTGCCGCCAGGAGGGTGCGGCAGGACCGTCGACTCGGTCCCGCTCGCCTGCCCAGTGACGCACCATTTTCCGAGCGAGTTGCCACGTAGATTCTAGAGACGTCGCAGCAGCGCTCTCCTACGGTGGCGCGGTGCGTTGACCCCCGGTCAGGAGAACCGATGCTGCTTGTACCTCCGTCACGGTGTTGCCGGTGCTGGTCGGGGCCATGACATGCCGGGCACCGTGATCAGGTCCCATATCGCTTGGGGCTCGTTTGTTCCAACGGCGTTCTTGGTCTCTGCCTTACCACCAGCGGGGGGCGCGGTTCTTTTTGAGGGCGACGGCGTCGAGCGTCGTGCGCGTGTCGGGGAGGTCCGAGCGCAGCTCGGCGATCTCAGGGGGACGGCGCCAACCGTGGCCGGCGTTGTAGGTTCGATGAGATGAGATTCCTGAGCCTTCCACCGAACAAGCGCGCCGCCGGCGCCGGGCGTGCCGCCGGCGAGGTCACGTCGAACGGCAAGGTCGACGCCGCCGACAGGGTCGTCGACGACCGATACAAGTGGATTGCCCTGTCGAACACGACGCTTGGCGTCCTGATCGTGACGATCGACTCCTCGATTGTCCTGATCTCGTTGCCCGACATCTTCCGGGGCATCGATCTCAACCCGCTCACCCCGGGCAACACGAGCTACTTGCTGTGGATGATCATGGGGTTCCTCGTCGTCACGGCCGTCCTGGTCGTCAGCCTTGGGCGCCTTGGCGACATCTATGGCCGCGTGCGGACTTACAACCTCGGCTTTGCCGTCTTCACGGTCTTCTCGATCCTTCTGTCCGTGACCTGGCTGAAAGGCTCGGCCGGTGGGCTGTGGCTGATCCTGATGCGAGTCGGCCAGGGCTTTGGCGGCGCGATGCTGTTCGCGAACTCCGCGGCGATTCTCACCGACGCCTTTCCAGCCGAGAAGCGCGGCATGGCGATGGGGTTCAACATGGTCGCTGCGACCGCGGGCTCGACGATCGGGCTCGTGCTCGGCGGGGTGCTGGCGCCCGTCTCGTGGCGCCTCATCTTCCTCATCTCGGTCCCGGTGGGGATCTTCGGGACGGTCTGGGGCTACACGAAGCTACGAGACCTCAGCGAACGCCATCCCGCCAAGATCGACTGGTGGGGGAACGCCACTTTCGCCATCGGTCTGATCGCGATCATGGTCGGCATCACGTATGGCATCCAGCCCTATGGCCATCACACCATGGGCTGGACGAGCCCGAAGGTGATCGCCGAAATCGGCGGCGGTCTGCTGCTGCTGATCGTCTTCTGTTTCATTGAGACTCGCGTCGAGCAGCCGATGTTCCGCCTGGACCTGTTTCGGATCCGCGCGTTCACCGCTGGGAACATCGCGAGCCTGCTTTCCTCGATCGGCAGGGGCGGACTCCAGTTCATCCTGATCATCTGGCTCCAGGGGATCTGGCTACCACAGCACGGTTACAGCTTCGCCGACACGCCGCTGTGGGCTGGCATCTACATGCTGCCCATGATCGGCGGTTTCTTCATCGCCGGACCGCTTTCCGGGGTGCTGTCTGACCGCTTTGGGGCTCGCCCGTTCACCACGGGCGGCATGATCCTCGCCGCGTCCAGCTTTATTGCGCTTGAGATGCTGCCGGTCGATTTCAGCTACCCGGTGTTCGCCCTGCTGCTCCTCTTGAACGGGCTCGGTATGGG
>DATBYI010000091.1:0-4413 GCA_036513815.1 Solirubrobacteraceae bacterium | reverse complement strand
GCGCAGCGAGCAGCCGCACTGACTCTGACGCTGGCGAAGCTCGGAGGCGGGGCGGTGCTGGCTGGAATGACCTTGCTCGCCGTCAAGGCGGGAAGCTTCTCGTTCGAGCAGTTGGCTCATTCCGGACCGCTGACCGCGCCGGCCGTGCGTGGGGTGTGCTTTGCGCTCCTGTTCGCCGGCTTCGGGGTCAAGGCCGCGCTGATTCCCCTCCAAACGTGGCTACCGGCCGCCTACGCCGGCACCGACGCCGACAGTTCTGGTTTCGTCGCCGCGGTCTCGTTGAATGTCGCTTTCTACGCGATGCTTCGCGTGTGGTTCGGGTTCCTCGGCCATCCCGCCGTCTGGTGGGCTGTCGCGGCGCTGCTGGTCGGCGCACTCACGGCGCTGATCGGCATCCTCGGCGGCGTGCTTCAGCGGGAGTTGCGAGTGTTCGTCGCCTACTCGTCGATCGAGAATGCCGGCCTGATCGTCACGGACCTCGGCCTCGCGCTGATGGGCAAGGCCCAGCATCAGCCTGGGCTCGTCGGGCTCGGGTTGGTGGCGGCCACCTTCCAGATCGTGGCCCACAGCTTTGCCAAGGCGGGGTTGTTCGCCGCCGTCGCCACCGTGGAGCACAGCACCGGGACGAGCGACATGGAGCATCTCGGCGGCCTTTACCGCCGGCTGCCGTTAGCGGCGATCACGAGTCTGGCCGGCGCCGCGGCGCTCGCCGCGTTGCCCCCGTTCAGCGGTTTCGTCTCGGAGTGGCTTGGCCTGGAGGGTCTGATGCAGGGCTTCCGTGTGAGTGGAACGGGCTCGCACCTGGCCATCGCGCTCGCCGGCGCCATCCTGGCCTTGACCGCCGGCCTAGCAGCGCTCGCGTTCGTGCGCGCGATCGGCATGACCTTCCTCGGTATGCCCCGCGACCCATCGATCGCTCCCGACCCGGAGACCCGGTGGCCGCGAGTCGGCATGGCTCTCCTCGCGCTCGCGTCGCTGGCGATTGGCGTCGCCGCCCCGTGGGTGGTGAAGGTACTCGAGCACGGCACCCTCCCGGTCGGCGGCGCGGCGGCGATCGGGCACATCAGCCAGGTAGGCTGGCTAATCGAACCCGGCTATCCGAAGTTCGCCAGCATCAGCCCGACCACGCTGGCTCTCAGCCTGACCGGGTTCGCGATCGGCGCGGGGCTCCTGCGCTACCTGGCCAGCATCCGGCGCGGACGGCGAGTCCCCGTCTGGGCGTCGGGCGTAGCCGTGTCCGGCCGCCGCGCCCAATACACCTCGATCGGCTACTCGAACATGGTGCGGGTCATCTTCAACGTCGTCTACCGGGTTCGGACCCAGCTCCGCACGATCGGGGACCAGCGCTTCCCAGAGCGGTTGAGCATGATGCGCGCCGAGCCTCGGATCTTCGATCCGGCCTGGCTCTATCGTCCGGTGACGGCCACGTTCACACGCGTGGCCGAGCTGGTTCGAAACATCCAGGCCGGGCCCCTCGGCCTGTACCTCCTGTACCTCCTGCTGGCCTTCGTGGCGCTCCTGCTGATCGCGCCCAGGCTCGGCTGATGTCAGCCGCCGGTCGTGGGCACCGGCACGGCGCTCATGCACTCGCGTACGACGTCTTCGGCCTGGACGCGCTGGACCCAGAGCTCGGGTCGTAGCGCCAACCGATGAGCAAGAGCGGGTACCGCTACCGCTTTCACATCGTCGGGCACGACGAAGTCGCGACCGTCGAGGAGCGCCTTGACGCGGGCGAGCTTCATCACCGCCAGCGTTCCACGGGGACTGGCCCCGACCTGGACGCTCGGACTCTTCCGGGTCGCGGACACCAGCTCGACGATGTACCGGCCGACGGCTTCTGACACGTGCACATATTCGACCGCCCGCTGCATCTCGACGAGCTGCTGGCGGTCGACCACCGGCCGCAGCTCCGTCTCATCCTCCCCTCGCTCGAGGCGGCGAGCCAGCATGTCCCATTCGTCGTCGGGGGACGGGTAGCCGACGTGCAGCTTGATCAGGAATCGGTCGAGCTGCGCTTCCGGCAGCGGATATGTCCCCTCGTACTCGATCGGGTTCTGCGTGGCCAGGACGAGAAACGGCCGCTCGAGCGGTCGGGTGCGGTCCTCCGTCGTCACCTGCCGCTCCTGCATGGCCTCGAGCAGCGCAGCCTGCGTTTTCGGCGGGGCGCGGTTAATCTCATCGGCTAGGAGGACGTTGGTGAAGACCGGCCCGGGTCGGAAGTCGAACTCCGAAGTGCGCTGATTGAAGACCGAAGCTCCGGTGACATCCGACGGCATCAGGTCGGGCGTGAATTGCACGCGCGAGAAGCGCGTACCGGTGACGATCGCGAACGACCGGGCGATCAGCGTCTTAGCCAGGCCCGGGTAGTCCTCGATCAGCACGTGCCCGTCCGCCAACAGAGCGCACAGGGCCAGCTCGAGTGCGGCGCGCTTTCCGACCACCGAACGCTCGATCTCGTCGAGGACACGAGCCGACCGGTCCGCCACCTCCTCGAGTATCCGTTCGCCGGTTCCGGTCACCCTGGCTCCCCGCCGATCTCGGTGGTTGACGCGAGAGCCATCTGGTGCTCGCCGACCGGGGCGGTTCCGCCCTCAAACACGCGCCCATCGATCTGCGCGAGGCCGCGGAGCCAGCCATCTCGTTCGGGGCCGCCGGGCTCGTGACGGAACGCCCACGCGTACTTTCGCGCCGTCTCGTTTACCTCCCACGCACTCAGAGCGACGCGAGCGTCGGCATGCTGGCGCGTCAGGCGCGCGGCGGGACCATCCGTAACCTGCCGCGCGTGCCGGACGCACAGCCCGTGGCGGTGCTCGTAGCGTTCCCTCAGCGTGGCCAGTCCCAGCGACACCGCGACGAGGTCCTGTTCCGCGCGCTCGACGCCCTCTCGGGCATGGCATGCGGCACAGTGGGGCGCGGCCAGCAGTTCATCGCAGATGCCGTCGAGCGCATCTGGGCTGCTTCGTCGTCGCCGGCGCGTGGGGCTCGGAGTATGCGCGAGCCACGCGAGGAACCGCTCCAACTGAGCAGTCCTGTTCGCTCGCTTGCGCTCGATCGCATGAGTCCAGGCCGCGGACGAGTCGGCAAGTGCGACGTCGTGCAGGTGGACCGCGCACAGCTCCCCAGGATCGGTGCCCAGCGACGGCGCGTCGTCGGCCGAATGGGCCAGGAACCAGTGCAGGTAGTCGCGTCCGGCCATGCCGGCCGCGAGGCAGACCGGACACGCGTCGATTTGCAGGCGTTGCTCGAGTCGGTCGGCGGTCGAGCCTGCGGCGGAATGTTGCGGGAGGCGCTCGCGCCAGATCGCTCGGCGTGGCGCATCGGCGTCGAGGCCGGCCAGGACGCCGACGAGCGTGACGCCGGCCGTTTCGTGGAGGCTCCTGATAAGCCGCTCCGCAAGCACCCTGAGAATCGAGGCGTCGCCGCCGGGCAGCGCGTCGAGGAGGTGTCCCAGACATACGCCGTCATGGTCCGCGTAGAGCCGGGCGATCGCCGGGTCGCGTAACCCGTCCACGAGCAGCGTCCGCGCGTGCCGGGTGCCGAAGGCCGCGGAGTTGCAGGCCGGACAGGACCCGACATCCGCCTCCGCTCGCAGCGCGAGGCGGGCCCCCGCGAGCGCCTCACGCATGACGATCGTCATGACGTGGCCGTCGCCGACACCTTCGAGGAGCCGGCGCGCGTGAACGGGGCACATCCCCATCGATGCGCGCAGCTGCGCCTGCATCTCTCGGGCGGTGTGACTCTCGATCTCGAACCAGGAGAAGAAGCTTCGCTCGGTCTCACTCACGTGTCGGCAGCTCGGGCAGCCGGGTTCGCCGAGCAGCCGCTCGAACTCAGACAGAACGTGAGTCGGAGCGGTCGGACGGACACGAGGCGAAGGGACAGCGACGGCGTCGCTTCGACCGCGGGGACTTCGGGTGGTCTGGCTGTCGTCCGTGCTCATCACCTCCTGATCATCTTCGCCAGCCGGTAAGGCTGGCCGTAGAAGCCATCAGCGCCAGGAGGCACGGTCAACGGCGAGCTTCATCGCCTTTCGGTAAGGGTAGACGACGCAGCCGCGTCACAGATCGGCGATCGGGGGCGCGCTGACGCTTGCCTCGTCGCCGTAAGGATCTACGTCACGATGCCGTCAGTGGACTCCTCCGGGCATGGCTGATCGCCGCGGCGATCGACAGCTCGTGGCCGAGCGCGTCACGCAGGGCCATCATCGCTTCGTCGGCATAAAGCCGTTGCCCGTCGTTTGTGCGCTCCGGCACGGGATAGCCGAAACGCTTCTCCCACAAGGCAAGAATCGTCGGGCTCGTCCCGAGGAGAGCCGCAGCAGCCTCGGCAGTCACTTCACATCCGGCCTTCCGTGCCGGGTCCGGTCGGGAGCAACTCGGTCATGGGTTCCCTCCTGCGATCGGTTGCACCACC
>DATBYI010000090.1:0-15358 GCA_036513815.1 Solirubrobacteraceae bacterium | reverse complement strand
TGCCGAGCCCGCGATGAAGGGCCTCGCGCTCGCCGCCCGGCGCGTACCCCGCCAGGTGGTCCCGTTCGTGGCCGAGCTGGTCCTCGACTGGTTCGCGCAGGAGCCCGGGCCGAGCGGCGCCGTCCTTCAGGGCATCCTGTTCGGCCGGACCGCGCCGGACCGTGAGGTCCGCCAGGGCTTCCAGGCGCCGGCGCTGGTGATCGGGCACCCCCGCGATCCCGTGCATCCGTTCTCCGACGCCGACATGCTCGCCGCCGAGCTCCCAAACGGCCGCCTGATCGACGCCAACTCGATCATGGAGCTGCGAATCAGCCCAGAGCGACTAACGCGCAAGATCGCCGCGTTCGTCGACGAGTGCTGGGGCGACGCCAAGCAACCGCGCCGACGCGCCCGGACCGCAAGCGCCTGACCGCCCCATGGCGGCTGTCGAGGTACGCGACGAGCCGTTCGACTCGCCGGTGGCGCAGCAACTGATCGCCGAGCTCAACGCCGAGCTCGAACGCGCCTATCTGCCCGAGCAGCGCTTCCACTCGCTCGCTCCCGAGGAGGTGGCCGAAGGTGCCGGCGCGTTCGTGGTGGCGTGGCTCGACGGCGCGGCGGCAGGGTGTGGCGCGGTCCGTCTGATCTCGCCCGAGGACGGTCCGCCGGCCGGTGCCGGAGCGATGGCCGGTGCCGGAGCGATGGCCGGGCCCGGCGCCGAGAACGTGGCCGAGCCCGTGGCTGAGCTCAAGCGCATGTACGTCCGCCCGAGCGTACGGGGGCGCGGCCTCGCCAGACCGATTTTGAGCACGTTAGAGGACAGAGCGGCGGCACTCGGGGCGCGCAGCATCGTCCTCGAGACCGGCATCTACCAGCCCGCCGCGATCGGCCTCTACGAATCGGCCGGCTACGCGCGCATCCCGTGCTTCGGCGCCTACGCAGCCTCGCCGACGAGCGTCTGCTACGAGAAGCGGCTCCCCGGGGTTTCGTGAAAAATGCCTGTATAGCGGGCAAAATTCGCCACGCCCCCGTGTCGGTAGCCCGCGACCAGCAGGGTCAGCGCGGCGCCGGCGGCCCAGGAGGATCCACGATGTCCCGCCCCGTCGGCTGAAGCTCCAAGTCAAGCTCGAGTTGCCAGTAGTACCGCGTGAACGTCACGCCGGCGCGGAACTCGCCCACGTGCGGCTCGACGACCTCCCCACGCGCCATCCGGACGATCAGCTCTGGGTAGGTCCGACCGGGTAGGGCGGCGTACATGGGCGCGGGGAAGGCGCCACCGAAGCGCGTGTTGACGTCCGTGATGCCGAGGCCGATCTCTCGATCGCGGAACGCCTGGACCGTGCACGGCCCGCGCACCCCCAGCGCCTCGACGACGCGCCGACCCAGGTCGATCAGCTCGGGGTCGGCGATCACCGTGCCCTTGATCGACTCGCCGCCGCGGGACTCGATCATCGTCCGTGGAATCACGTTCAGGCACCGACCGTCGAGATCGCACAACGCGTCCATCGAGAACTCAGGACCGTCCATGAGCCACTGCACCATCGCGGGCTCGCCGATGTAGTGGACAAAGAAGTCGGCGGCGTGGATGTCGTCGGCGCGGTGGATCGAGCGCGCGCCCGACCCCCAGCGCGGCTTGACCATGACGGGGAAGTGCTCGATCGGCTCGCCCGGCAGGACGGTGGGGGGCGACGGCAGCCCTAGCCGAGAGAGCAGGAGATGGGTCTCGTACTTGTCGAAGGTGGCCCGCGCGATCTCCGGGTCGGGCACGAAGGCCGGAAGCTTTCCGGCGCGGCGGGCATGAGCCAGCACCTCGAGATCGAGGTCGGTGAGCGGGACGACCGCGACGACGCCGAACTCGGAGCACAGCTCCTGCAACGCCGGCACGTACTCCGGGTCGTCGATTCGCGGCACGGCACGCCGCACGTGGGCCGCGTACTGGGCCGGCGCGAGCGGATTGGGGTCGGCGGCCACCACGGTGGCGTGCTGGGCGAAGGCCGAGACGATGTCGTAGCGCTTGCCGACGCCGGTCAAAAGGACCGCTACGTCTCGCTCGGGGGAATCCATCCGCCCCTCTCTCCCTTGTAGATCCCCTCGCCATCGACGACCATCCGCACCGTCCGGGCCAGGATCCTCAGATCCAGCCGCAGCGAGCGGTTCTCGACGTACCAGACGTCAAGCTCGATCCGTTCCGGCCAGGGCAGCGAGGCGCGCCCGTGGACCTGGGCCCAGCCGGTGATCCCCGGCTTGACCGCGAGCCGGCCCCGCTGGCGCTCGGTGTACTGCTCGACCTGGACGGCGAGCGTCGGCCGCGGCCCGACGATCGACATCTCGCCGCGCAGGACGTTCCACACGTTGGGAAGCTCGTCTAGCGAGTAGCGGCGCAGGAACGCCCCGACCCTGGTGATCCGGTCATCGCCGGCCTGGATGGCGAGGCCGGCGCCCGTGAACTCGGCTCCCCGCACCATGGTCCGGAGCTTGTAGATCTCAAACAGCTCTCCGTCGAGGCCGACCCGCGTCTGGGTGTAGAGCGGGTGGCCGGGCGATTCCAACCGAATCAAAAGCGCGAGCAGCGCGACCACCGGCGCGCTCAGAACCGCCACCGGCCCGGCGATCGCCAGATCGAGCGCGCGCTGAAGCCTCACCGCGTCCCCTCCGCCGGCTCCCACCCCGCCGCCGTGCCGTGCACGAGCCAGTCCCATAGCCCCGCCGCGAGCGAGGCCGTCGTCAAGACGTAGTAGCGGGCGATCAACAGAGGCTTCGCCGGGATCGCCCCGGCCGCCGCGGCGGCGACCAACACCAAGACCTGCAGAGCGAATGCGACGTCGTACACCCAGCCCTGGCCGAGCAGCAGCGCGCTGAGCACGAGCGCGATCAGGTGCAGGAACGGCGTCAGGTAGCGGAGGATGCGGTGCGAGACGATCATCAGCGCGTACAGGGGGTCATAGCCGCGCGGCGAGAGCATTCCCCCCCGCAGGACGATCGGCCACGTGTGGCTCATCATCCGCCGCTTGCGCGCGAACTCGCCCTCGATCGTCGGGACCATCTTCTCGCTCGCCTGCGCCTCGCGGACGGCGAGCGCGAGCCACCCTCGCTTGACCATGTTGAAGGGGAACGACAGGTCGTGGCCCATGATCGGGTCGACGATCAGGTAGGCCTCCCGGCGGGTGGCGTAGATCGCGCCGTTGCCGCCCGTGACTGAGCGCACGCGCGACTCGAGTGCGCGTAAGGCGAGCTCGTAGCGCCAGTAGAGCCCCTCCTGGTTGGAGCCGGTGACGGCGTCCACCAACTGCACCTCGCCGCAGACGTAACCGACGTGCGGGTCGACGAACGGCGCCACCAGGCGGCGCAGAGCGTCCGGCTCCCACGCCACGTTGGCGTCCGAGAAGGCGACGATCTCGCTGGTGGCGCGCTCGACGCCGGCGTCCTGGGCTCGGATCTTTCCGCCCCGGGGCAGCTCCAAGACCACGTCGGTCCCGGCCTCACGGGCGCGCGACGCGGTCGAATCGGGTGAGCCGTCGCAGGCGACGATCAGCTCGACCAGCTCACGCGGATAGTCGAGAGCGCGGATGTTGGCCACGCGCTCGGCGATCACGTCCTCCTCCGCGTAGGCGGCGACGATGACCGACACGGTCGGAAGCTCGTCATCTGGCAGCGGGCGGGCGCGCGGCCGCGCGCGCCGGCCGCGGATCCATGCGAGCAGCCCGAGCAGCACGGGATAGCCCACGTGGGCGTAGAGGATCAGGGCAACGCAGACCCAGAACACGATCACCAGCAGAGTCACGGCGCGCTATCCAACCAGGTCGCGATAGAGGGCCAGGGTCTCGTGCGCCGCCGCATCCCACGAATAGGCGCCCTCTGCGGCGCTCAGAGCCCCGGAGGCCAGCCGCGAGCGCTCCTGCGGGTCGTCGAGCAGACCGACCAATGCCGCGCGCAGGGCGTCCGGATCGTCGGGTGCGACCAGGCGGGCCGCCCCAAGCGCGGCGAGCTCGCCGAAACCGCCCACGTCGCTGACGACGGTGGGCTTGCCGAAGGCCAGCGCGGTGGCGAGCACGCCCGACCAATCGAGCCGCTCGGTGCGGGCGTACGGGAGCACGACGACGTCGGCGCGCCGGAAGAACGCGGGCAATTCCCCGTCGGAGACGAAGCGCGGGACGAACCGCACGCTGGACCCGGCCAGCGCCCGCAGCGCCGAAACGTCCATCCGCGGCCGTCCCACGATCCACAGCTCGGCACCCTCCACGCCGCGCCACGCCTCGAGCAGGGTCTCTAGGCCCTTGTAGGGCCGCAGCAGGCCGAAGAACAGAACCACCGGGGCTCGGACCTCGGCCAGGTCGTCCGGCAGCGGTAGCTCGCGCCCCAGACGCGTGAGGTGCTCGAACGCGCCGTGATGGATGACGCGCACCTTGGTCGGGTCGACTGCAAGCGAGCTCACCAGCAGCTGCCGGCCGTAGCCCGAATGCACGACGACAGCGTCGACGGCGTCGTAGAGGCGCCGCTGGGCCCTCGCCTGCCCTGGCCGCGGCTCGCGCGGGAGGAGGTCGTGGGCGGTCAGGACGGTCGGCCGGGCCGGGAGCAGCCACCGGTCGAGCGCCTGCACCGGGAGCCATTGGAAGTGCACGACGTCCGCCTCCCGCGCCACCGCGCGGTAGCGCAGCATGTCCGGCACGTGCTGGGCGAGCTTGGCGGCGACGCGGGCCCGGGGACGCGTCCCCGCCCACGCACCGGCAGCGCGCCGGTAGAAGAGCTCACGTACCTCGTAACCGTCGGGCGAGGGAACCGCGCCGTATGGAAACCGGCTCGTGATCAGCTCGACCTCGACGCCCGCCCTGGCCAGCGCGCTTGACAGCGCGTGGTCGTAGGGAGGCGTGAACGCCGAGGGATCGACGATATGCACTCGCATCAGCGCCGCTGCTCGTCGAGCGGCCGCCCGGCCAGCCGCGCGAGACGCCGCGCGGTGACGCGGACCTCCTCGCCACCGATCGCGTGGACCCGCGCGGAGCGGTCGCGCTTGAGCCGCAGGACGGCCGGCGCGAGCGCCGACAGGCTCGGCTCGCCGGGCCCGCGCGCCAGGACATCGGCGAGGCTGCGGAACGGATGGCGCAAGATGAGCGCTAACAAAGCGCCGGTGCGCGCCGCCATTCCGTCGTCTTCGCGGTAATCGATGCACAGCGCGTGCGTCACCTCGACCGACGGCGACTCGGGCCGGGCCGCCGCCTCGACGCGGGCGTGCCCAAGCGTCCGCGCGAACTCGGCCAGAGGATCGTTGCGGATCGGGAACCGGTCGGCCACGATGACGACCTCGGCGGGCGCGGATATCCGGCCGGCGGGGCGGTTGGACAGCGTCAGGCCGGCAAGCTCGTCGACCGAAAGCAGTGCGTCGAGCGCGAGGTAGCGACCACGCTCAAGGCGCCCCACGCTGGTGGCCGGCCCGCCGCGCTCACGGCCTGTGCCCGGACCGAGCGCCGCCCCGGCCGGGCCGAGCGTATGTCGGCGCAGACGGCCGAAGGCCCGCGTCACCGCCGGTTGCGGCGTGAAGCCCTCGTAGCGGCGCCCGAGCCAGGCGCGCCCAGCGGCGTAGCCGCGCCACTGGCGCCGGAGCTCGCGCAGGGTGGCGCGGTAGCGGTGCTCGACCTGGGCCCCGCGGCGGAGCTCGAGCCGCCACCCGGCCTGCTGCAGACGCCAGCTGAAGTCGGTGTCCTCGGCCGCCCGCACCCCCACGTAGAAGCCCCCGATCTGGTCGAACGCGGCGCGGCGCACGAGCAGGTTGGCCGCCACCGCGCGCGGCCGGTAGGGGTGGTTCAGGTGGGCCTGCTGGGAAAGGAAGCTCCGCGCCGAGCCGTAGCGCGAGGCGAGCGTCTCCCCGCCGGGCATGGGCACGACCTCGCCGGCGAGGGCGCCCACGTCGGTCGCGACGGGCGCTGCGAAGTAGGCGTCGAGCAGACCGGCGGGAGCCCGACAGTCGGCGTCGAGGAAGAGGATCCACTCGCCGTGGGCTCGGCCGGCGCCGACGTTGCGCGCGTAGGCGGGCGAGCGTTCTCCGGTCGCGCGAACGACCACGACGCCGTCGCTCGACGGCATCCCCGCCAGCCCCGAGTTGTCGACGAAGATGAGCTCGTCCCCGGCGCGCAGCTCGAGCGCGAGCAGCGCGTCCATCGCCGCCCGCGCGGCGTCCTCGTCACCCCCGAAGGGCATGACCACGCTGACCTCAGGCCGGCTCACCGGCCGCCCTCCCGCGTCCGGCTCGCCAGGCGCGCGCGATCAGCGCCCGGGCCTGCTCGATCTCCTGCCGATGCGCGAACCCGATCGCGAGCAGCACGAGTGGCATCGCCGCCAGAACCGCCAGCCGGGTCACGAACCCGATCGCGCCGTGCGTCGGGAGCAGCAGATCGCCTGCCGCCGACAGGCCCCCCAGGACGACGGTGAGCTCGATCAGTCGCCGCCACTCGAATGCGGCCGCGAAGGCGCGACGCGTCAGTACGTGCATGACGCCGATCATGACCACATACGCCCCGCACAGCGCTATGCCGGCGCCGGCGATCCCCAGTCCGGGCACGAGCACGAGCAGCAGCACCACGTTCGCTGCGAGTCCCGCGAGCGCGGCTGGGAAGTTCCGCGTCGTCACCTTGGCCCGGCCAGCAATGACCAGGAAGACGACCCACAGCCCGTACAGCGCCCAGCCGAGGGCCACCCAGGGAAGCGCGCGGTAGGCGCCGAAATAGGCGTGCGTTGCGAGCACGCGGAGGATCCAGCGTCCGAGCAGGGCGAGCCCTGCCACGACCATCCCGCTGACCAGCAGGTAGTAGGTGGTGACCAGCCCATACAGCCGTGCGGCCTCGGCGTCGTCGGTGACCGAATAGGCGAGCGGCGGCCAGGCGTATTGAAACGCTCGCACGATGAACGCCACCGCACCGGCCAGCTTGACCGCGATCGAGTAGAGACCGGCCAGCGTCGGCGAGCGGTGGTGGTAGATGTAGTAGCGGTCGACGATGCTGAGCGCGTACACCGACGCCTCCGCGGGCACCGTGGGAAGGCCAAAGCGCAGGAGCATCCCGTGCGTCTCCACCAGCGGGTGACGGGGGAGCAACCGGCCCCGCATCGTCCACCACAGCCCGAGCAGCACCAGCGTCGAAGCGCCGTAGTTGCCGAGCAACAGGCCCCGGGCACCGTCGTGCAACACGACCACGAGCACGACGGAGGAGGCGATCGTGATGGCCACGTTGGTCAGCGAGGCAATCGCGTACGCGCGCAGGCGCTCCTCCACGCGCAGGAGCGCGTAGGCGAGCTCGAGGTTCGTGAACGCCCACAGGCCGAGCACGGCGATGCGGAACGTGGTCGCGTCGCGGTATCCGAGTACCACCCGGGAGAGTGGCGCCGCAAAGATGGCCAGCACGATCGACGCGACGGTCGTGGTGACGAGGAGGAACGCCACCGTGCGTCGCGCCAGCGCATCCCGCCGGCGCGGATCGTCGTCGGCGAAGTAGAAGCGCAGGAACGACTCGATCATCCCGAACCGGACGAGGATGCTGATCAGGATCACCCCGTTTCCGAGCAGCTCGACGACGGCGTACCCGGCCGGCGGGATGTACCGGGTGTACACCGGCAGCAGGATCACGGCCATGAACTTCGAGACGACGTCCGCGACCTGGTAGGCCGCGAGCGAGCTCACGAGACGTTTGAGATAACCCGTCACACCGGCAAACGGTACGAAGCAGCCAGACGGTAACGGCCCCTCATCCGACCGTCACGGTGGTGTTGGGCGTGCCGGGGGCGGGTGGGATCCGCACCGGGAATTGGCCCGTGTTGCACGCCGCATCCGTGACCTGGAGCCCGATGAGATAGGTGCCGGGCGGCGCCGGGTGCTGCTGGATCGTGCCGTCCCACACCGCCGCCTGCCCCTTCCACGGGGTCAGGAACGTCTTGACCAGGCGCGGGCGGCCCGGCTGGTCGGTGCGGTAGACGAGGATCGTCCCACCGCGGTTCTCGTTGCCCCGGTAGCGAACCGTGACCCGGGTCGACCCGGTGGCGGTCGGGATCAGGACCGGCGTGACGCTCGTGATCACCGGGCGGGGCGCCACCGTCTTGATCCGTACGGGCACGCTCGTCAGGTCGATCGTCCGGTTCTGGTGAATCAGCGCGACTCGGAAGTGGTACGTGCCATCCGGCGCCACCGACCCATTGCTCAACCGGCCGTTCCAGTGGAATACGCCGTCCGGGTTCCGCACGCCTCGGCGCATGTGCCGCCCGTCCGCGACGGTGTCGACGATGTCGCCGTCCGCGCTGATCACCGACACAACGACCGAGTCGCTGCGATGCAGCAGGTAGAACGAAATCGTCGTCGAGCCGCTGTTCCACCTCCCGCACTGCACCGGATGGTCCGGATTGATCACTCCGGGGACCGGCCGCGGACTGCCGGCGATCAGCGGCGTGGTCACCTTCAGATGCTGCGTGACGAAGAACGCGGCGATGCTCGCCGCGACCAGCGCCGCGAAGGCGCCGGTCGAGAGTCTGGTAGTCGTCAATGCACTGCCGGCAGGGGCCTACTCACAACTTCAAGACTGCCACGTTCGGGACCTCGAACTCGTGGAAGGCGTTGAGGCCGCGCGGATCGCGGCTGCACAGCACGACGCGGATCGAGCCGCCGTGACAGACGACGAGTGCGGGTAGCTCGCCCAACGCCTCGACATCCCGAAGTGCGGCGAGGACTCGGTCCTGCTGCTCCTGGAGCGACTCGCCGCCGGGAAAGCGCCAATCCGGTCCGCCGCGCATCCAGGCCGCGTAGAGCTCGGGATCTGATCGCTCGATTTCGGGGAACAGGTGCCCTTCCCACTCACCGCGGTTCGCCTCGCGTAGGCGTGGATCGAGCCGCGGCGACAGGCCGATCCGGTCGCCGACGATCTCGGCCGTCTCCCGGGCGCGACTCAGGTCCGAGGCCCAGAGCGAGCGAATCGGGTCGGGCTCGGCGGCGATCTTCTCGGCCAACTCACGCGCCTGCGCCCGGCCGGTGTCGTTCAAGGGCGTGTCGCGGAACCCCTGAAAGCGCAACGGCGGGATGTTGTCGTTGGTCTCGCCGTGGCGGGCGAGCAGGATTCCCCGGAAAGGATCGGCGGTCACTGGCCGCTGATACCCAGCGTGTCGGACCGGAGTCCCAAGCGAAGCGTCTCGAGCGCGAGCACCTCGGCCACCGGGATATTGCTGAGGTTCACCTCGGGTCCGAAGCGGCGCACAAACCACACCTGCTGGTCCTTGCGCGGTGCGTCGAACATGATCCGGTCGGGCGGGATGTCGTGGACGATCTCGGCGATCAGCCCCTCGCGGACCTCCCCGCTGGGCCGGAAGATCCCGGCCGTCCCGGCCTCGCGTCCTTCGGCGATCACCTTCCAGGCGCCGGCGGCGAGCTCCGCACGCATCTGCTCGACCCACACGTATGGCGGCGTGATTGCCCCGGTGTCGTCCTTGGACCCCACTTCGGACAGGACCGTGAACTCGCGCGACAGTCGCTCGATCAGCTCGAGCTTGCGCTCGTGCTCGAGCTCGATCGTCCCGTCGGAGATCTCGAAGTATTCGAGGCCCAGCTCATGTGCCCACGCGGTCAGCTCGTCGAGCCGGCCCCGGGTGATCGCCAGCTCGGTCAGCGTCCCCCCAAGCACGACGGGGATTCCATGCTCCCGGTAGGCCGCGAGCTTACGGTCCAGGTTTCGCGTGGCCAGCGCGGTCCCCCAGCCGAGCTTGACGATGTCCACGAACTCGCCGCCGACCTCGACCATCCCCTCGATGTCCGCGATCGACAGGCCGCGGTCGATCACGTGGGTGACGCCGCGCTCTCTCGGCTTGGAGCTCCGCTCCGGGAGGTCGAGCAGGTCGCGCAACGCAGGCTCTACTGCGAGGCGAGGTCGCTGCCGACGGTCACGTAGACAGGCGAGTTACACCCGAGTGGGTTGTTCGAGCACGCGATCGATTTCGTGCCCGGGTCGACCCGCTGCACCACGGACCCGGTCAGCTTCAGGGCGGAGGCGACGGCGAGCGCGTCGGCCCGGTCGGCCGGGACCATGTAGGCCACCGTGCTCGTCGTCTCGGTCTGGTTTGCCGCGTTGGTCACCGCGCCCTTGATGTAGCCCTCGGCGTGGAGCTTGTTCGCCACGCGAGCCGCCAGGCCCAACAGATCCGTCCCGTTGAGCACCGAGACGGTCACGGTCGAGGGGCGCACGACCGCGGTAGCGGATCGGTTGCGGCGGCTGGCCAGACTGCTCGCGGCCGACGAGGTCGTCTGCTTGGGCTTCGACGGGCTGCTCTTGTGGGTCAGCACGAGGACGGCGACGACGACCGCGGCCACGCCGATTGCGGCCACAAGGATGGCCGCTATCACCCGCCCGGTCCGTGAGCGCCGCGGAGCCGGCCGCATGGGGAAGTTGGATCCGGCCGGGCCACCCGGGCGTCCGCCGCTCCCGTTCGGACCACCTGGACGACCCGTGCCCGAGCGGGACTGCCCACCGGTAGGCCGAGGCTGACCGGTAATCGGCCCAACCGGTCGTCCGGTGCCGCCAACGGGGCGACCCGGGCCTGTCGGCTGACGCGGAGGTGCGCCGGCCGGAGCCTGCACCGGGCGCTGGATGGTGCCGGCGCCGGCCGCGACGGGGACGCGAGACGAGCCGTTGCCGCCGGCCACCGTCGCCGAGGCGGGCTCCGGAGCCGGAGCGGGAATGGGGGCGGGACCCTCGGGCATCGGGATCAGGCGCGTCGCCGACGCCAGCGCGGGCCCGGCCATCCCAGCGGGCGCGGCGGGTACCAGCCCTGCCTGCCCGGAGCCCTGGGCTATCACCCCGGCCGCGACGCGCTGCTGGACGCCGCCCGAGGCGGCCACCACGCGCGACCCGGCGGCGCGGACCGAGATCTCGGCGGGCAGCCCGGCGATCTGGTCGGCGAGATCAGCGAGCTGAGCCTCGAGTTCGTGCACGCGCAGGCCGGCCTCGTCGGCGCGGGAGCGAAGCGTCGCGGTCTCACGCGCGTGGGCGAAATAGAGCAGCACGAGCAGCGCGAGCCCGATCAGCGACGCGAAGCCGGCATCCGCTCCAACCGAGGAGATGAAATGGTGGACCGAGAGGGCGAACGGAATCGACGGCATGACGCGGGCGCAGTCTACGTGGGCAGGCGACCGAGATCGGACTCCCGTGCGGAGGGTCGGGAACCGAGCTCACCGTCGGTCAGGCGCGAGTCGGACAGCTTGGCCACGTGCTTGGCCAGGGCGGCAGCGTCGCCCTCGAGCACGAGCAGGTTGATCTCGCCGAAGATCCTCTCGACCGACGCCGGGTCGAGGGGTTCGCGCGCCGCGCGCAGGATCTTCTGGGCGGGGGTGGGCTGGAGACGCTCGTAGGGGTTGAACAGCTCCTCGTAGAGCTTCTCGCCCGGGCGCGCGCCGACGATCTCGATCACGATGTCGCGCTCGGGCTCGAGGCCGGATAGGCGGACCATCGTCTTGGCCAGCTCGAGAATCGACACCGGCTCGCCCATCTCGAGTACGAACACCTCGCCGCTGCGCTCGCTCAACGAGCCGGCCCGGATGATCAGCTGGACCGCCTCCGGGATCGTCATGAAGTAGCGCTTCATGCGCTGATCGGTGACCGTCACGGGGCCGCCTGCGGCGATCTGACGGCGGAAGATCGGCACGACCGATCCCGACGAGCCGAGCACGTTGCCGAACCGGACGGTGGCGTACTTCGTCTTCGGGTAGCGGAGCGCCGCCGCCTCGACCGCCCACTCGGCGAGCGCCTTGGAGGCGCCCATCACGGTCGCCGGCTTGACCGCCTTGTCGGTGGAAACGTGCACGAACGTCCCGACCTGCGTCTCGGCCGCGATCCGCGCCACCACGCGCGTGGCCAGCGCGTTGTTGCGAATCGCCTCGACTGGGTTGACTTCCATCATCGTCACGTGCTTGTAGGCGGCCGCGTGGAAGACGATGCTCGGCCGGTGCTCCGTGAGAACTTCGCGCATCCGCTCCTCTTCCCTGCAATCGGCGAGCACCGGAACGGCCGTCCGGACGTGGCGATCCTCCTCGAGCTCGCGCAGGATCTCGAACAGGTTGTCCTCTGCGTGGTCGACCAAGATGATCGATCGTGGGGCGACCCGGGCGATCTGGCGGCACAACTCGGAGCCAATTGATCCGCCCGCGCCGGTGACCATGACGATCTGGCCCGACAGGTACGCGCCGACCCGCTCGATCTCCATCCGCACAGGCTCGCGCCCCAGGATGTCCTCGACGCGCACCTCGCGCAGCTGGCGAGTGACGTTCAAGTGGCCCATGCTGTCCTTGAGCAGCTCGAACACGGTGGGCATCGTGCGGACCGGGATCCCACGCTCGCGGCACGCCGCGACGACGCGACCCCGAAGCGTGCCCGGGGCGGACGGGATCGCGATCACGACCTCGTCGGGCTCGACCTCGTCGAGAACGCGAGCCAGGTCCTCGGATTCGGTCGTGCCGAGCACCTTGAGCCCGTGCTCGTCCTTCATCCCGAGCTTGCGCGGATCGTCGTCGACGAACCCGACCGGACGCAGCCGCAGCTGCGGGTTTCGGATGAGCTCGCGCACGACGAGCCGACCCCCGTCGCCACCGCCGACGATCAGGGCGTCGCGCGCGCCCTTGGCTGCGCGGACGGTTCGCACGCGACCCTCGATGACGAGGTGGACGAGGAACCGCGCGCCGATCAACAGCGCCACCGCGAGCAGGAAGAACAGCGCGATGACGGTGGCGGGGAGGTTGACCGGGGTGGACTGGAAGTCGAACGTCGTCGTCACCGGATGCAGGAAGGCGATGGCGCCAACGACGACGAGCGTCGTCACGACGAGGCTCTTGACGACGGCCTCGTAGTCGCGCTGGCCGACGAAGGTCCACAGCCGGTGGTACTGGCCGAACAAGGCAAGGGTGACGAGGGCGGCCGGCACGACCCAGTAGATCGTGTGCGTGAGCAGGTCGCCGTACTTCTCGTTGGGCCCGCGGAAGCCGTCCGTGAACCGCAAGCGGAAGGCAAGGTAATAAGCGAGCGCGACCAGGATCCCGTCCACGAGCAGCTGGGGCACCGAATGGCGGTGAACGGGAAAGGCCGCGGATCTGATCCGCCGGCGCATGCGGGCGGGATTGTAATGACGATCTCGTCAAAACCCGCTAAAGGGGGCGCTGAGCGCGTCGGTCAGGGGACCTGCTGGACGGCCGTGCGGCTCAGCACGTGGCCCTTGGCGTCGAGCGCCTGGACGTAGACGTACGAGTGGGCGCGCGCCGTGATGGCCGTCTCGAACCCGCGCTTCTGGGCGCTCGCCACCGCCGGCATCGCCTCTGGGGTGCTGCCGGCGAACACTCTCCACGAGGCGACGTTCGTCGCACCGTTCCAGCTCACGTAGACGGTCATCTTGCCGCCGTGGCGCGACGTCGCCACCGCGGGTGGCGTGGCCGGGGTGCCGTTCCAGGAGAACCGGTAGGCACGGTAGGTGATGTTCGCGTCCACGAAACGCCCCTCGAAGATCAGGTTGCCCTTCGGGCCGTACTGGGTGAAGTACGGCGCCTCGCCCCAGCCGACGAAGTCATCGCCTCCCGGCATCTCCTGCTCGTTGCCCTCGAAGCTCGAGAGGACGGGCGGCGACAGGTCGAGCTGGGAGAGCACGGTGGCGGTCCTGCTGGCGAGGTTGAGCCGCAGCTCGAGCGCGCGCGACTCCGAGTGGACATAAGGCGGGCCGGCGCCGTCGTCGAACATGCTCAGGAGCGTGTCGCCGGCGGCGCGGACGCGGACGTCGTGCTGGAACGCGAAGGACGCGTCGCGCCCGAACCTGAAGGTCGAGTTCTTGCCGCCGAGCGTCCACATGACCGTGCCCGTATTACGGTTGACCTTGTAGACGGCCCAGGTGTTGCGGCCCGACACGAGAAGGTTTCCGTCGTCGTCGACGGCGACCGAGTTGACGTGGAAGTAGTCGTACGGGTCCGCCGCGAAGTTCGGCTTTGCGGGCTTGCCCTTCTTGGGCTGGTTCGGCGGCCGGGTGTAGCCCGCCGTGAGCGGCACATGGTCGAGGCTGTCCCACTGAAACTCGACGAGGCCGGTGGGGATGTCGATCTCCTGGACAACCGAGTCGAGCACCACTTCGTGGGTTGAGTCGCCGATCGCGGAGGCATTCACCACGACCGGAAACGCCGCGGTTATCAGCGCCGTGCCGCGAGGCGTCAGCTGGAACTCGTGCAGGTCGGCCGACAGCCCGTTGGCCGCGGAGACGGTCTTCACCACCTGATACGAGCTGTTCATGATGATGTCCTGACCCACTCCCACGCCGGTCGTCTCGTTCCCCTCCCACCAGGTCAGCACGGGTTGGCCCTGGTAGCTCTGGACGCGGAAGTCGGTCGCCGCGTCGTTGGTGGGCGCCGGGTCGAACCAGATCAGGCCGCCCTTCGGCCCGATGATCTCCGGGCCCTGCTGGAGCGGGCCGATCTGGGGCGCGACGAAGATGTAGCCGGGCGCGGTTGGATCGGACTTGGTGATCGTCACCGCAGCCGGGGTAAGGTCGGGCCGCGAGCGGAAGTACCACACGTCGTCCTTCACGCGAGGCAACTGGGGCCGGTGCGCGAGCGGGATCGCCCCCGCGGGCGTCGCCACCTGGAACTGGTAGGTGCCGTTGTTCGAGCCCTCGATGTTGAGCGACGTGCTCACGGTCACCGTCTCGCCGGGCGCGAACGGTTGACTCGGGTTGGGCAGGAAGCTGCCGCCGTCGCCGTCCGAGTCGGCCATCACCGTGCCGGTGTGGGATCCGCTGCTCGAACCGGTCACCGTGATCGTCCCGAGCTCCGAGACGGGGAGGCCGCGGAAGGCGATCTGCGTCTGGGGCGACGCGAAGTGACTACCTGGAGCCGGAAACACATACACGGCCGGCGGCCCACTCGGAGGTTTTGGCGCCGGCGCGGGGGGCTTCTTCGTCGGCGGCTTCTTCGTCGCCGCGGTGGCCGTCTCAGCCCTCGCCGCAACGGCCAAGATCACGCCTAGGAGGACCGCCAGGCCGAAGAGGGCGGCTGCGTATCTAGTACTCGCCAGGAAGGCCGTTGTTGTTGCCCGACCCGCCCTGAGTCGGGAAGGCGCTCGAGGTGCCCAGCACATGCTTATGGGAGTCGAGCGCCTGCACCTTGTAGACGTTGAAGGAGCTTGTGAGGGGGATCGTCGTCTCAAAGCCTGACTTGGTCGCGGTCGCCACAGTTTTCAGGCTGCTGGCGCTATTTCCCGCCAGGACCCTCCAGCTCACGACCTGGGTATCGCCGTCCCAACTCGCGTAGATGGTGGCCTTGCCGCGATTGTTGCGCACCGCACCGCTTGGTGGGAAGTACGGAGTTCCGACCCACTTCTGCACGTAGGTGCGGTAG
>DATBYI010000089.1:0-9877 GCA_036513815.1 Solirubrobacteraceae bacterium | reverse complement strand
CCTCGTCGGCGCCGGTGTGTCGCTTGACGAAATCGATCACCTCGGGGACGTAGACGGCGTCCACCTCGGCCTTGTCGGTGAAGTCGCGGACCGCGCTTCGGTGGCGCACGAGTTCGAAGCCGTGTGTGTCGAGACGGAAGGTGTCCTGTATCGGGCGACCGTCTCGGATCGGGACGGTGTGTGACTCGTAGGAGCCGGTGTTGACGCTCTCGCCGGGAGCGGTGAATCGGCGCAGAAGCGTCGACTCGGGCGCCAGGTAGTGAAGCTCTCCCGGGACGCTCGGCACCTGCTCGATCGCGCTACCGGCCTCCAGTTCCATGCGGGGAGCGTATGACTAAGGCAGGCCGCTGTCGAGCCTGACGCCGAGCAGCCTGCTGAGCCGGTTGGACACCTCGGAGCCGTCGGCGAGCGGGGGCTGGCGTCTCCCGTTCAGCCTCAGCTGCACCACGCCGCAGCCACTCGGGGCGGCGAGCGCCAACGCGAGTGGTGGCGTTGTGGACACCGTCCTGCTCCGGTAGAAGGCGACCCGGATGCGCCAGCCGAAGTCGGCGGGACACGAGTAGGTGCCGGGCTGCAACGCGGGCAGCCCGTTCAGCAGCGACGCGATTCTGGCCACCGTGGCCCGCGAGGTGACCGTGAACGGTCCTTGGACGACCTCGCCGCCCCGGGTATCGGTGACGACGACGCGTCGGGCGCCGCGCGGAATGCGCTCTGAGGGAGGTCTGGGCGTGAGCCAGACGACCTCGCTGTCTGCGCGCACGCCCGTTGATCCGTCCTGGAGCCGGACCACTGCGACGATCAACGACCGGATGCTGAGCTCGCCGGGGATCGCCTTCCACTGGAACCCGGGGGCGGTCACGGTCGGCTTGCCGCCGCCACCGCTGCCCCCGGAGAAGTCGGACGCGCCGCCCGCCGGCGGATGGCTCTTGACGTATTGCAGGACCTGACTCGTCGTCGCGGGTACGACCCACCATGCGTGGTCGTCGACCGCGTTGGGGGTGGCCGGAGCGGAAACCGGTTGGGCGAGCGTCCCGTCGTCGCCGGCCGGCTCGGTCGCCTGCCGTACGGCGTCGGAGGGAAGGTTCAGGCTGGCGAGCAAGGACGCCGCGTCATTCGTGGCGGCCTCCTCGTTGGCCTGCGCGGTACGGACCGCCGGATGGTGCGCGGCCGGATGGTGCGCGGCCGGGTGGGTCGGCGACGAGGCGGCCTGCGCCACGGCGCCCCCGGTGGCGGCCAGCGCGGTGAGGAGCGCCACCACCGGCCACCGGCGTGCGGCCCGCTGCCACCACCGTGTCAGCACTCGCTCCATCGCTCGAGTGCCATCCTAGAAGCCGTGCCGATCGCCGTGCCAGTCACCGCCTCGGCGACGGTGGCCACCAACGAGCGCCTGCGCCGGCTGATCGCCGAGGGCAAGCCGATCCTGCACCTGGCCTTCGGTGAGGCCGGGTTGCCGGTTCCCGCCGAGGTGATCGACGCGCTCGGCCGCGGCGCGAGTGATAACTCGTACGCGCCCGTGGCCGGTTCGCCGGCGGCGCGCGAGGCCGCCGCGGGGTGGTTCGAGCGCCGGCGACTGCCTTGCACTCCCGGTCAGATCGTCATCGCGCCGGGGAGCAAAGCACTGTTGTGGGCGTTGGTGTCCATCCTTCCCGGCGACGTTGTCCTGCCCTGCCCGTCGTGGGTCAGCTATGCCGCGCAGGCGGCGATCGCGGGAAAGCGCGTGTGGAGCGTGCCCATCGCTCCCGATGGGGCGGGTGGCGTTCCCGATCCCGACGCGCTCGAGGAGACGCTGTCCGATGCCGTGGCGCAAGGCGGCGAGCCCGGCGTGCTCGTGCTCACGCTCCCCGACAACCCCACCGGCACGGTGGCGCCGGCGGGCGTGGTCGAGCGGGTGAGCGAGATTGCCCGGGCGCACGGGCTGAGTGTCATCTCGGATGAGATCTACCGTGACCTCGCCCACGCGCCGGACGAGTTCCGCAGCCCGGCCGAGTACTTCCCGGAGAGCACCTACGTGACGAACGGGCTGAGCAAGAGCATGGCGCTCGGGGGCTGGCGGATCGGCTTCGTCCGCCTGCCGCCCGGTGAGGCCGGCCGTGCCACCGGCGCCGCGCTGCTCGCGCTGGCCAGCGAGGTGTGGACGAGTGCGCCCGCGCCGATGCAGCACGTCACGGCTTATGTGCTCGGCGAACCGCCCGGGATTGTGGAGCACATCGCTCGCAGCCGGCGCCTACATCGCGCCGCCACGCTCGCCGTGCACGACCGGCTCGTGTCCGCCGGCGTGAGCTGCCGGCCCCCGACCGGCGCGTTCTACCTCTATCCCGACCTGGAGCCGCTACGACCGGCCCTGCTCGAGCACGGTGTCGATGGCGCCGACGCCCTGGCCGATCACCTGCTCGAGCGCTTCGGGATCGGGGTGCTGACCGGCTCGGCGTTCGGCGACGATCCGGGTGCGCTGCGGTTCCGCATGGCGACGAGCCTGCTCTACGGCGACACCGTCGAGCGTCGCCGAGAGGCGCTCAGCGCGGAGGATCCGACGGCGCTGCCTTGGATTCGGGAGAGCCTCGATCGGCTCGGCGCCGCGTTCGACGCGCTGGCGTCTTGATGCCGGCGGCCACGGCGACGCGCTCGGGATCCATGAGCACGATCAGGCGATCGCCGATCGCGGCGATCTTCTCGCCCAGCTCCCGGTTCGCCGCCTCCGGCAGCGGCGCGATCTGGCCCGGCGAGACGTGCAGGATCCCGTTCACGGCGTCGACGATCACTCCGAGCGCGCCGCCCGGCGCCTCGAGGACGAGGATCCGGCTTCCGGCGTCGATCTCGAGCTGCCCGCCGAGCCGCGGTGCCAGGTCGACGACCGGGAGCAACCGACCGCGCAGGCTGATCATCCCGCGGATCAGTCCGCTCGCCGCGGCGGTGGCGCCGGGCGGGGTGTAGCGGATGATCTCCCGCACCGAGGCGACGGGCAGCGCGTATTCCTCGCCGAGCAGCGAGAACACGACCACCTGGCCCTCAGCGTCCGCCGGACTCACCGCGCCCGATCCTATGCGCAGGCGAAAGTTGGCCGGGCCGTCCCGTGGGGTAAACGAACGTAGAACCCCACCACGGAGGCGATATCGATGGCAACACTGGCTCGCATACTCGGAAAGAAGGCCACCAAGGCGACCGTCCGGCACTCTGTGCGCGGGGTCGCGTCGAAGGCGCAACGCAAGCCGCTCCGGAGCGTCACCCTGCTCAGTGTGGGCGGGCTCGTCGGCGCCGCCGCGGGCTGGCTGGCCGGCCGCAAGATCAAGACTGCCTGATGGCGGATGCTGTTCGCGCTGATCCGTCAGGCGGGCGCCGGCTTCGATTGGTCGCGCCCGCTGCGCGAGCAGGACGGCTGGGACGAGCACGCCGAGTACATCGACGCGCTCGCCGTGGAGGGCTTCGTGCGGCTCGCCGGCCCCCTCGGTAACGGCTCACCGGTGCACCGGGCGCTGCTGATCATCGAGGCGGCCAGCGAGGCCGAGGTCATCGCTCGCACCGATGAAGACCCGTGGACGGACATGCACGTGCTCGAGACCGTGTCGGTCGAGCCGTGGGAGCTGTTCGTGGGCAAGCCGCCGGCACCCGCGGCCTAGCCTCGCGGCCCGCTCACGGCCCTTTCCGCCGGCGCCCCCGGCGTAACCTCGCGGCCCGCTCACGGCCCTTTCCGCCGCCGCGACCGCGAAACTCCCAAATTCCGGGCTAAACGAATGGACGGATGTTTATCCCAATGGATATAGAGGTCCGCCCGTCTTGGCCGAAATATATGTCCAGATGCGCACGCGACCCCTAATTGCCGTCACGACCTCGGAGCTTCGGCGCCCCGACGAGGTCTGGGCGCGCCCGCAGGGCGAGCCGCCGAAGCTCGAAGTAGCGCTCGCGACGCTGTATCCCGAGGCGATCGAGCGCGCGGGCGGGATCCCCGTGATCGTTCCGCTCCTGCGCCCGGACGCGATCGAGTCGCTGCTCGAGCGCGTCGACGGCGTGTGCCTCCCGGGCGGGCCTGACCTGCAGCCGAGCACGTACGGCGAGGAGCCCCACCCCGAGCTCGGCCCGACCGAGCCGCGGGTCGATGCAGTCGAGCTTGCCCTCGTCCGGGCGGCCGATCGTCGGAACCTCCCGATTCTGGGGATCTGCCGGGGTATGCAGGTGCTGAACGTCGCGCGCGGCGGGACCCTCCATCAGCACCTCCCCGAAGTGGTCGGAGACCAGCTTCAGCACCGCCAGCCCGAGCACGGCAGCCTCCCCACCCATTCGGTGGAGATGGCGTCGCGCAGCCGCGTGCGGCGCGCGCTCGGCGGGCCGAAGCTCGAGGTCAACTCATTCCACCACCAGGCGGTTCGCACTCTCGGCCGCGATCTGGCGGCGACGGCGTGGGCGCCGGACGGGACGATCGAGGCGGTCGAGGGCCAGGTCGGGCGGCTCGTGCTCGGCGTCCAGTGGCATGCGGAGGGACTCGAGGCCCACGCGCCGCTGTTCGAGCTGCTGGCGGCCGCGGCGGCCGGGACCGACGAGCGCGTCGCCGATATCCGCGACGCGCGCTCGCGCCGGCGGTCCGCGACGCAGCGCCTGGCGCAAGTCGGATGACCCATTCTGGATAAAAACTAGGTGGATGAAGCCCACAGGGCGTTCAGCCCGTGGTTAACTCCATCCACGGAAACGCTCGAAACACTGACGGGGCGCTCTGCACCGCTGGGAAGGGCGGAGTGGGCGAAATGGCGGACTTCTGAGGCCTACTCGGTGGGGATCGAGGAGGAGGTCATGCTCCTCGACCCGGCCACGTGGACCTTGGCCGAGCGCGGGGACGAGGTCCTCTCGCACGCCGGAGAGGCACTCGCGGGTCGCTGCGCGGCCGAGACGCACGAGGCGGCGCTCGAACTGAGGACGGGGCCGCATCCGACCGTGCGGGAGGCGGTGGCGGAGATGGGCGAGCTCCGGCAGCTGCTCGTGCGCCATCTCGACGAGCTGGGCATGGCGGCGGCCTCGTGCGGCACCTACCCCGGCGAGCTCACCGTCCCGACGCGCGTCTCGCCGTCGAGTCGCTACCAGGTCATCCACCGCACCATGCGCGGCCTGGCCCGGCGCGAGCCGACGTTCGCTTTGCACGTGCACGTCGGCGTGCCCGATTCGACGAGCGCGATCCGGCTGATGAACCGACTCCGCGCTCATGTGCCAATGCTGCTCGCACTGTCGGCGTCCTCGCCGTTCCTGAATGGCCGCGAGACAGGCCTCGCGTCGAACCGCACGATCGTCTTCCAGGGCTTTCCGCGCACGGGCGTCCCCCGCCGGTTCGACAGCTACGCCGACTGGGTCTCCACGCTCGACCTCCTGCTCCGCTCCGGGGCGATCCCCGAGCCGACCTTCCTGTGGTGGGATGTCCGGCCGCAGCCACGCCTGGGCACGGTCGAGGTCCGGATCATGGACGCCCAGCCGGCCCTCAGCGCCACCGCGTCGCTGGCGGCGCTCGTTCAGGTGCTCGCGCGGCTCGAGCTCGAGCAGGGCTTCGCTCCGGCCGGGCTCGTCGGCGCGCAGGAGGTCCTGGCCGAGAACCGGTTCATCGCCGCTCGCGACGGAGCGTCCGCTGAACTGATCGACCCCCGCGCCTCGGCCCGCGTCCCGGTGGCGAGCCTGCTCGAGGAGGTGTTGGCGGCGGCCCGGCCGCACGCGGTGGCGCTCGGTGCGGTGGACGAACTCGAGGGTCTGCGGATGCTCGTCCTCGAGCCCGAGGATCGCCGGCAGGAGCGGTTGGCCGCCTCGGACGGGATCCCGATTCTCATCGCGGATCTAGCGTCCCGCTTCGCGGAGACCTAGGGCCGGGCCAGTCGGGCGTAGGGCCGGGCCAGTCGGGCGTAGGGCCGGGCCGTTACGACCTAGGGCGCCGCCGCTGGATCCTCCTGCTGGGCCAGCTCCTCCTGCGTCGTCAGCTCGAGCATCTGGGCCGGCGGGTCGGGGACCACGACCTCCGACGTGACGCGCAGCTCCTCGTCGACGTGGACCAGCTCGCCGGGCTCGAGCAGCCGCCACAGCGGGTTCGTGTCCATCGGCTGGGAGGCGATGATGGTGGCGGGCAGGATCGACAGCTGACCGGAGAAGACGCGCGTGATCCCCGACATGCTGCGCTGGTCGAACCCGTCCGCAGAGGGGGCGGAGGAGCCGTCTGGTCCTCCCAGCGCCGCGATCGAGCGCTCGAGCACCCACAGCTCGTTGGTGTCCGGATAACGGAGCGCCCAGACGTCGGTCGGCGTGGTGAGCAGCATGTTGAGTGAATAGAGGGGGATCTCCGCCGCGATCTCGCCTGCCGCCTGTGCGATCCCGGCCGCGACGTCCCCGCCCTGCTCCTCGATCCGCTTGGTCATGAGCGTGAAGTAGAGCTCGGAGTCAGTCGTCCCTTCCAGCAGCGCGGCGTGCTCGCCGAGGCGCGAGCGCAGGTCGTCCAATCCGCCCAGCACGCCGTTGTGCGCGAACAGCCGGCCGTGCTGTTCGAACGGATGTGTGTTCTCGATCGTCGGCTCCGCGGCCGTGGCGTGCCGGATGTGCGCGAGGAACGTGCGCGAGCTCACCTCGTGCGCGTCGGCGATGAACGTCTGGCTGCGGTTCGCCGCGACCGGCTTGCGGTAGCGCCAAGGCGTTCCGTCAGCCTCGAACGTCCCCAACCCGACGCCGTCCGGCTGCGTCTCGCTCAGCTGGATCAGGCTCGTGGGCGCGTCGAGCAGCCAGAAGGTGGCCTGCACCTGGCGCGTTCCACCACTCATCCCGAACAGGCGGCACATGGGCGCGATTCTATGTTCGAGCCCGGCCGGTGGTAAACGGCTCTCCTAGACTGGGCGACTCGTGGACGCCGCTTCCTCGACCGAACACGCCGAGAAACTCGTCCCCGGCGCCCCGGGCCTCGACGTGTCGATCCCGTCGGCGCCGAGGGCGCTGTACCGTCGCGCCGCGCGCCGTGCCGTCGCCACCGTCGACGGGGCGAGGTTCGCGATCGCCGTCTATCTGTCCTCGCGCGCGCTGCTGTTGCTCGTCGCGCTCGTGAACGGCGCGCTCCGTCACCACTCCTTCAGTCACGAGCTGGCCCAGTGGGACGGCCTGTGGTACCGCGAGGTGGCCGATCACGGTTACCCCAACCACGTCGTCCACGAGCAGTCGACGCTCGGCTTCTTCCCGCTCTATCCGGCCCTCATCTGGCTCATCTCACACGCGTTCGTGATCCCGATCGCGCACCACCAGATCCTCTCCTCCACGGTCGCCGGCGTCCTCGTGTCCGGTGTCGGCGGTCTCGTCGCGACCGTGCTCGTGGGGCGGCTCGCCGCGAGCTGGTGGGGGGAGGGGACCGTGCGCCGGGCCGTCCTGATCTTCTGCCTGTTCCCGGGCTCGGTCGTTTTCTCGATGGTCTATGCCGAGGGGCTGATGCTTCCGCTCGCCGCCGGATGCATCCTCGCCCTCCAGCGGCGCCGATGGGTGCTCGCCGGCGCCCTCGCCGGCCTGGCCACCGCCACCGAGCCCGAGGCGCTCGTGCTCGTTCTCGTGTGCGCGGTCTCGGCCGCGCTGGAGCTGCGCCGGCGCGGCCTGCGCGACTCCGCGGCGCGCCGCAGCCTGCTCGCGCCGGCCTTGTCGGTGACCGGCGCCGGCGCGTTCGCGGCGTTCCTGTGGATCTGGACCGGCAGCCCGTTCGCGAGCCTGATCGCGCAGCGCGACGGCTGGGGCGAGCGCACCGACGTGGCGGCGATCGTGCACCTGTTCCAGCAGCTGTCTCACCAGATCTCGCTGCGCCATTTCAACCATCCGACGATCGACCTCAACCTGGTCGTCGGGCTGGGCGGAGCGATCATCCTCGTCGGGTTGCTCGTGCTCGTGGCGCTCAACCGGCGCGAGATGTCGGTCGAGGCGATCGTGTGGACGCTCGGGATCAGCTGGCTGTCGCTCACCTCCGAGTACACCCCACCGATGCCGCGGCTGCTGATCACCGCGTTTCCCGCGGTGATCGTGCTCGCGCGCTACGTCCGCGGCCGCGCCTTCACGGCCCTGGCGTGGGCGAACGGCGTGGCGCTCGTCGGCCTGAGTGCGCTCACGTTCATCGGCACCACGCTGCGTCCGTAGAACAGCTCGACCCAGATGACGCTGGCGTACCCGAACGATCTGGTGGCGCTGTGCGGGTAGCGGTGGGCGAGCTCGTCGCGCAGCGCGACGTAGCGCGCGTAGTGGGCCCGGCTCGTCGAGGTCCCCGTCGGCTGTCCCTGGTGGCTGACCACAAGCCAGACGCGCGTGCAGCCGGACGGCACGGTCGGCGTCTGGTATCGCTCGATGTACGGCTTGACCGGTTGGTGGGTGTAGTACGCGAACGGCATCCGACCGTCCTGCGGGTAGAACACGACACAGTCACCGGGCCGCTTGTCGCCCGCGAGGAAGGCGGAGGCGGCACGCCAGTTCTCGGGCGAGGTGCCGTAGCTCGGTACGAGCGCCACCGCGCGCAGCGCGATCAGGACGACGAGCGCCGGCCACGCGAACCGGCTCTGGGCGATCACCCAGCCCAGCGCCAGCGCCACCGCCGGCAACGCCACGAGCAGGTTGCGCGGGGTGAAGAGCGGCTGGCCGATGAACGACCAAAGCCACATCAGCACGACGGGCACGACCAGCCACGACAGTGCCAGCACCGGTCCCCATCGAGGCCGTCTGAGGACCCTCGCCGCCGCGAAGACAAGCAGCCCCAGCGTCACGATTGCCAGCGGTGTTGCCACCACCACGGGGCGGAAATTCGGCTCAAAGCCGGCCGATGTGAGCGCCTGGACGACCTGCCGCTCGAGCTTGAAGTTCGGACGAGCGATCCAGAACAGCTGCCCCGACCCCCGGCTCAGCGCCAGCACGGCCAGCGGGATCCAGCAGACCGCGCACGCCGCGATCGCGCTCAGCACGCGGCGCCAGGCGTACCGGCGGCACCAGGCGAGCGCGACGAGCTGCGCGGGCAGCGCGAAGATCGCGACGTAGCTCGCGTACACCGACAGCACGGTGAGGACGACGTACGCGATCCACGGCCAGCGCCGGCGAGGTCCGTCGGCGAGCTCCGCGAAGGCCAGGAACGAGCCCGCCACGAGCGCGATCATCGGCGCATACCCCCGCGCGTCCTGGCCCCAGAACACGAGCGGCAGGCTGACCGCGGCGAGCACGCCGGCGAACAGCGCCACGCGGCGATCGAAGAGCCGGAGCCCGAGCAGGCTGATCGCACCAGCGCCGGCGCCGGCCGAGATGACCGACGGCAGCCGGATCACGAACGCGCCGTCGCCGAACCAGCCGATCAGCACGTGGAGGAGCGCGTAGTAGCCCAGCATATTCCCGCCGTCGTGCGCGGCCGCGTGCCAGAACGCCGACCCGTGCTGGCCGGCGATCGCCACAGTGGCGGCCTCGTCGAGCCATAGGCTCCGCGTCGTCACCTCGATCAGGCACAGCGCCGCGCCGAGCAGCGCCGACACCGCGACGACCGCGACGTCGGACAGCTGCACGCGCGAGGCGGGGCGGCCGGGCGGCTGCGGCGTCCGGACCCGTCGCACCTCGGTCTGCGTAGCCATCAGGACTCGACCAGTGCCCGGGCGCGCAGGCTGGATGCGGCCGGCAGCCGCCTGCGCGAGAACCACGCGGCGGCCGCAGCGAGGTACAGGACCACGAACACGGGCGCGGTGTGGAGTGGCAAGGCGAGAATGCCGTCGGCCTTTACGACCAGCGCACTCGTCGCCAGCACGAGCACGAGCCAGCGCGACTCCTGGATACCCGGGCACGCGGCGAGCAGCACGAGGCCCCAGCTCAGGTACCACGGCCACGCCGCCGGCCCGCAGACCGCCACCGCGATCAGCGCGATCCCAAGGTTGCGCAC
>DATBYI010000088.1:0-4506 GCA_036513815.1 Solirubrobacteraceae bacterium | reverse complement strand
GCGGCAGTTCGGATCCAGATACAGGTGCCTCGTGGTCTTCCCCCCGTTCGGGGGGAGGCGCAAATCGCCCGGATCTAGGGCCCATAAGGCGCCTCAAATCGACATGAGCCTCCCCGACCCAACATCGACCTCCGCCGCCCTTGTCACGGGTGCCTCCGCCGGCATCGGCACCGAGATCGCCAAGCTGCTCGCCGCGCGCGGTTACGCGCTAGTGCTCGTCGCCCGGCGCAAGGACAGGCTGCGGGCACTGGCCGACGAATTGACCGAGCAGCACGGCGTCCGAGTCGAGACGATCGCGGCCGACCTATCCAAGCCCACGCCGCGCGGGCGCATCCCGGCCCGGATCGAAGAGCTCGGCCTCGAGGTCGAGATCCTCGTCAACAACGCCGGCTTCGCCACCGGCGGCGAGCCGTTCTACGCGGCCGACCCGGAGCGCGAGCTCGAGCAGGTTCGCGTCGACGTCGAGGCGGTCGTGGCACTCACGTCCGCCTTCCTGCCGGCGATGGTCGAGCGAGGACGCGGCGCGATCCTCAACGTCGCCTCCACCGCCGGCATGCAGCCCATCCCATACTCGGCCGGCTACTCCGCGGCCAAGGCGCACGTCCTGACCTTCTCCGAGGCCATTCACCAGGAGGTGCGGGGACACGGCGTGACCGTCACTGCCCTCGCTCCCGGCCCGGTCGATACGGACTTCTGGCAGATCGCGGGTTGGGAGGTTCAGGGCGGCAAGTCGTTCGAGCGTGCGGTGCCCGGCGCGCTCATCTCACCCCAGGAGGCGGCCCGCGCCGGCGTGGCTGGTCTCGAGCACGGCGAGCGCGTCGTCGTCCCCGGGCTCCCGATCCGCGCGGCGATGATGGCCAGCCGCTACATCCCACACATGATCAAGCTGCCGGCCCTCGAGCGCTTCATGCGCCCCGGCGGCGACCGCGACTAGCCCAGCAAGCCGATCCGCTGGGCCCGCTGGACCGCCTCGGCCCGGTTGCGGGCGCGCAGCTTGCGGTACAGCACGCTCGTGTGCTCCTTGACCGTGTGCGGAGACAGGTAGAGCGTCTGGGCAATCTCGCGGTTGGTCGATCCGCTGGCGATCAGATCGAGCACCTCGCGCTCGCGCTCGGTCAAAAGGGGCGCCGGCTGCTCGGCCTTCGGCGGGAACGACGTCATCCCGAGGCCAACGCGCCGTACGGCGGCGGCCACGCGCGAAGCCTCCCAGTCCTTCGACACGAACCCCGACGCGCCCGCCGCGCGGGCCGCCGCCGGGGACATCCGCCCGGCGCCCGAGATGAGCAGCACGCGCGTGGCCGGCGAGGCCTCGCGGATCGCCGCGCTCAGCTCGGCACCCGACTCGCCGGCCAGGAACAGGTCGACGAGGGCGACGTGGGGCTTGTGTGCACGGGCCAGTGTCAGCGCCTCGGCGCCCGTGCGCGCCTGAAAGAAGCGCTCGACCCAAGGCTGCTCGCCGAGCAGGACGCGAAAGCCCCAGTGCACGACGTCGTGGTCGTCGACGACGAGCACGCGCAGCCGGCGATCGTCCATCACTCCTCATCCTGCAAGGCGCCGCCGTCAGGCGCCGCCAACAAATCATCGCTTTGCAGGGGTACGACGAGCCGCACGCGCCACCGGTCAGGGTCCAGCGCACCGAACTCGACCACCCCGCCCTGTTGGAGCGCCTCGAACGCGGCCAGACGCAGCCCCATCCCAGGGTCCGAATCGCCACGTCGCGCGCCGTCGTTGCGCACCTCGAGCGTGAACTCCTCCTCGTCGCGCGCCACCGCGACCTCGACCCGCGACGGGTCGGCGTGCTTGGCGATGTTGCGAAGCGCCTCGGCCAGCACCGACTGGGCGAGCGGCTCGATGTCGGGCGGCACGCTCGATTCACCGCGCCAGTCGACCTCCACCACCATCCCGGTCGACTTGCGCACCCGTTCTAGCTCGGCCGCCAGCGTCGTGCCGGTCTCGGCCGAGAGCGGGGCGAGCGGGCGCTCGAGCGCGCGGCGTAGGTCCGCGAGCGCCTCCTGCATCTCGATCCGGCAGCGCTCGCGCTCCTCACGATCGAGGGGCTTCTCGGCGCCTAGGGCGAGCGAGACCCCGAACAGGCGCTGTAGGACGCTCTCGTGGATCTCGCGCGCGAGGTCGAGGCGCTCGCCGAGGCGGCGCATCCGCTCCTGCTGACGGGTCACGTTGCGCGCCGCGGCCACGAGCGCGGCGGTCTTGCCGAGCGTCCAGAGCAGGTGGCGCTCGCCATCGGAGAGCTCGAAGCGCCCGCTGCCCCGGTCGGCGCAGATCACGCCATAGGCGTAGCCGCCGGCGCTCATTGGAGTGCATACGAGCGTCGTGACGCCGAGCAGCTGCGCGTACTCGGAGGGCACCGCCTCTTCGATCCCCTCGGAGATGACCACCACCTTGTCCTCGAGCAGCGCCCGCTGGGCGATCGGCGTGTTGACGAGCGTCGGCCGCAGGCCCGACAGCTGCTCGAACGGGATCCCGTGTGAGCCGATCGCGCGCACGCGCCGACGGGTCGTGTCCGCCATGAACACGGCGGCCCGGCGCATCGTGGTCAGCCGGCAGATCGCCTCGCAGATCCGGTCGTAGAACTCCGTCGGGGCGGTGTGCATATCGATGTCGGCGAGTAGCTCGACGAACACCTCGAGCGGCTCGACGCCCGCGAACAGCGACGGGGGCGGAGAGGCGATGGGCTGATCGATACTCACGAGGAGACCTGCGAGCCTACGCGGCGACCGGCACCTCGTAGCGCCGGCGGATCTCGTACAGCGTCGTCCGCTCGGCCGCCGGCCGCCCGGCGCGATGCGCCGCGGCGACGAGCTCGGGCGGGGTCAGGCGAACGCCGTGGTAGCTGCCCGCCATGCGTGAGATCGACTCCTCCATCAGCGTCCCGCCGAGATCGTTCACGCCCCACCTCAGAGCTTCGGTCGCGGCGTCGAGACCCATCTTGACCCAGCTCGCCTGCAGATTCTGGATCGTCCGCCCCAGCGCCAGGCGGAACACCGCGGTGTGCTTGAGGTTCTCCTCGCGGGTGATCTCCTCGACTCCGTGGGTGCGCCCGAGCAGCGTGTGGAACGGGATGAACGACAGCGGCACGAACTCCGTGAACCCACCTGTGCGCTCCTGCAACGAACGCACCACGCGCATGTGCTCGGCGAGCTCCCACGGCTCCTCGACGTGGCCGAACATCACGGTCACGGTCGAGCGGATCCCCTCGGCGTGGGAGGCCTCGATGATCTCGACCCAGCGCGCCACCGGCAGCTTGTTGGGTGAGATCCGCTCGCGCACGCCGTCGTGGAGGACCTCCGCCGCGGTGCCCGGGGTCGACCCGAGCCCGGCCTCGCGCAGCCGATCGAACACCGCTCGCGGCGACAGCCCCGACACGTCGCACATGTGCGCGACCTCCATCGGCGAGTACGCATGCAGGTGCAGCTCCGGCGCGGTCCGCTTGGCAACCCGCAGCCACTTCTCGTAGTCCTCGAGGCCCCACTCCGGATGGATGCCCGACTGCATGCAGATCTCGGTGGCGCCGAACTCGATCGCCTCGTGAATGCGACGAACGAACTCCTCCTCGGAATGCTCGTAGGCATCCGGAGATCGACGCGACTGCCCAAAGCCGCAGAACGCGCAGCCGACCGTACAGATATTTGAGACATTGATATTCCGGTTCACGACGAACGTGACGGTGTCGCCAGCGAGCGACTGTCTCAGCTCGTCGGCGGCAAGACGCATCTCCTCGATCACCGCGGGCCGGGTCTCCGCGAACAGCGCGGTGAGCTCCTCGGCGCTGAGCGTCAGACCGTCGCGCGCCCGCTCCACTGCCCGCGGCGCGACATCGTCGGCGAGGCGAAGCTCGGCCCGCCGGCCCGATCCACGCCGGGGGATGAACGACCAGTAGTTCGCCTTGATCACGTCCATCACCGGCCCCGAGATCCATTCGGGGTCGATGTACTCGGGATACACGCACAGCCGCTCGGACAGGGCGAGTCCGTCGGCGCGCAGTCGCTTGCGGACCTCGCTCGGCGAGGGGAACGGGTGCTCGGGCGAGATGTGGTCCCCGTTCGCGCTGAGGCCGCCCAGATCGGTGGCGCCGGCGCGCACGAGCTCGGGCCACCAGTCCGACAGGTTCGGCGGGACCTGGATCCCGACCCCCGGCAGCAGCCGCCGCGCCTCCGCGATCAGGCGGGCCAGATCATCCACCGTGACCTCGCACGCCCACGCCGGCGCATCGTGGCGCGGGCCGTCCCACAGCCCGGTGCGCCAGTACTCGCGCGTGGCGGCGTCGGCAATCTGGGCCGGCTCGCGGCCGTAGTAGTTCTGATGCGGAACGTAGTTCTGGAGGATCACCTCCTGGATGTGGCCGTAGCGACGGTGCAGCTCGGCCAGCGCCTCGAGCGACGCGATCCGCTCCTCCTCGGTCTCGCCGATCCCGACGAGGATTCCGCTCGTGAATGGGATCTTCAGCTCGCCGGCGGTGGCGATCGTCTCGATCCGGGCAGCCGGATG
>DATBYI010000087.1:0-6107 GCA_036513815.1 Solirubrobacteraceae bacterium | reverse complement strand
CGTCACGAGCTCGAGGTCGCCCAGACGACGACCACCGTCACCGAGTTCGAGGCAGTAGTAGTCACCCAATAGAACATCGCGCCACGAGAGGGGCGTGTTCGCGCGCCCCTCTCGGCGTGCGCGTGGAGTGACACGGGCTGTAAAGCGGTCAGCCCTGGAGCGGACCGCACTGCGGGGCGGCGTGGGCGGGCCCTCGCCGGTACAGAGACCAGTTCCTCCCGTCCACGAGCACTCACCAACAGCCCGAGCCACACCTCCCGGCCCGGGTCGTGGGACGGAGCACCGACGGCCGAAAGGAGCCGGGCACGATCGTTTCGGCGACGAGGGGATGACGCCCGTCGACATCGACCGGCGAGTGCTTAGCCACGAGGCTGTCGCGTGAACCCGCTGTGTCGCGAGTCTTTGTGGCCCTTTCACAACGAACGGAACCGGGCCCTGGGGCCTGGTCGAGAAACCGCCCCTATAGGACGTTTTCTCGACCAGCCTCCCATGAATTGCGTTCAGCGCCGCCGGCTCGCGGCGGGCGGTTGTGTGTTCGTCACAACTCGCGCGGTTTTCGCGACGACCCCCTTGCCCGAACCGAATGGGCGAAGTGCCGTCATGTGTGGAAGCCGGAAAGGCCTGATTTCCCAGGCTATTCGGTAAGTCGTGGTAGTACCCCCAGCCGGATTCGAACCGGCGATCTCCTGCGTGAAAGCTCCAAGCGCCAGCCGGCCGATGCGGATGGGATAGGGGTGAATCCGCTGATTAGGCCCGCGCGCGAGGTCGCCGAATCGGCTCGCATCCCGCCGTGCGTCTTGGGCGAAGGCTGGCCAGCGGCTTCGAGAGCGGCCCGAGCCGTATAGAAGGCGGCGTAAAAGGACGCGAGATCGCTTGTCGCGGAAAGCCGCTATCGACAAGGTTGCGCGCGGCGTCGAGCTTCTCGGAGCTCCGGGCGAGGCCCGTCATGGCCTGTCTCGAAGCACGCGTAGACCCTCGTCCAGCGCGGCGCGCAAAAACGGCCGGCTCCGCGCGCGGACGTCGGCCTCGGCTAATGGGAGGCCTCGATCGCCCGCCCCGAGTCCGCCTCTAAGTCAAACAGCGCGTCCACGATCCTGTCGCTTTCGGACGCTCTGTCGCCCACATCGTCCAGCACGATCACTAAATCGACATCCGATTCCTCGTGGGCCTGGCCCCGCGCCCATGAGCCAACAGGACGACCTGACGTAGGCGATCGCCGTAGGTCCCGGCTCGCCGCCGAGCGGCCTCCTCCGCAATCCTTGTCCCTTCGCCTGGATCCTCCGCTGGAGCGAGATCCTCGCGTTTCACGCGAGGCATAACCTGGGTCATGCCCTAATGGTGACGCGCGCGGCAGACTGGCGGGATCAGCCTAGACGTGCGGCGCGTCAGGAGCGCCCTTTGCCGGGCAGCACCATCGGCGAGTCGGTTGACATTCCCGCAACCCACTGCGACGCTTGCGAGCGATCGTCGAGCGGCGACTCGGCTGGGTGAAGAGGGAGATGCGATGGACGCTTTCGCGCTCACCTACGAAGGATTCGATCCGGGTCAGGAAGGGCTTCGCGAAGCGTTGACCTCGACCGGCAATGGATATTTGTGCGCTCGCGGCACTGCCGAGTGGGAGGACACCGACGGGGTGCATTACCCCGGTACGTACGCGCATGGGGTCTACAACCGGGAGACCACGATCCTGGGCGGACTGCCGGTGCTGAACGAGGATCTCGTCAACCTTCCCAACTGGCTCGTGCTCAAGCTGCGGATCGAGGGCGAGGACGCCATCAGGCTCGCCGATGTCGAGCTGCTCGACTACCGCCACGAACTCGACATCCGTAATGACATCGTCCAGCGCGAGCTCCGCTTCCGCGATCGCAGCTCGCGCGAGACGACGCTGCGCAGCCGGCGGTTCGTCAGCATGGCGGACGTCCACTGCGCGGGGATCGAGTGGACACTGACGGCGGAGAACTGGTCTGGGCGGGTTGAGGTCGTCTGTGCGCTCGACGGGCGCGTGACCAACAGCGGTGTCGCGCGATATCAGGAGCTCGAGGGGCGGCACCTCGATCCGGTGTCGCCGCGGACGTTCGGGCCTGAGGTGATCGCGCTGAAGGTTCAGACTCGGCAGTCGAACCTGTACATCAGTCAAGCGGCGCGGAGCCGCGTCTTTCAAGCCACCGCTCCGGTGACGGTTGAGCGCAGCCTCTACCAGACGGAGGACTACATTCAGCAGGTGCTGGCGTTCGAGGTCCGGCAGGGGACGGCGGTCCGGGTGGAGAAGCTGGTCATGTTCTCCACCTCTCGGGACCCGGCGACCAGTGACTCGTTGACCAAGGCCGGCACGTCGGCGGTTCGCGTCGGCGACTTTGAGGCCGAGCTCGGACGGCATCGGTCGGCCTGGGAGGAGCTCTGGCGGGTGTGTGACCTGCGGGTGCAAGCGGACCAGGAGGTGCAGCGTCTCCTACGCCTGCACACCTGCCACCTGCTGCAGGTTTGCTCGCATCACACAGCCGACATCGATGCTGGGGTTCCGGCCCGCGGACTCAACGGAGAGGCTTACCGCGGACATGTCTTCTGGGACGAGTTGTACGTGTATCCGTTCCTCAACTATCGGATGCCGGCAGTCACGAAGGGGCTGCTGATGTACCGCTACCGGCGCCTGGGCGAGGCGCGTGCGGCGGCCCACGAGGCTGGCTTCCGCGGCGCCATGTTCCCCTGGCAGAGCGGCAGTGAGGGCAAAGAGGAGACGCAACGCGTCCACCTCAACCCGCTTACGGGCCGCTGGGAGCCGGATCTCAGCCGCAACCAGCGTCACGTCAACGCCGCGATCTTCTACAACATCTGGCATTACTTCCAGGCCACGCAGGACCTGGCGTTCCTGCGCGACTATGGCGCGGAGATGATGCTCGAGATCGCGCGCTTCTGGGCGTCGATCGCGCACTTCAACCCGGATCGCGACCGTTACGAGATCCACGGGGTGATGGGCCCTGACGAGTTCCACGAGAAGTACCCAGGCGCGGCCGAAGGGGGCCTTCGAAACAACGCGTACACCAACGTGATGGTGGCCTGGCTGTGCGAACTCGCGCAGGACGTCCTCTCGCTGCTACCCGGGAGCCGCGCGGAAGCGCTGAGGGACCGGCTCCGGCTCGAGGACGAGGAGCTGCGCACCTGGGAGGACATGAGCCGACGCATGTTCGTGCCCTTCCAGGACGGGGGCATCATCAGCCAGTTTGAAGGCTGGGACCAGCTCGAGGAGCTCGACTGGGACGCCTATCGCGCCAAGTACGGAAACATCCAGCGGCTCGACCGGATCCTCCGCGCCGAGGGCCATGATCCCGATCGCTACAAGGTCGCGAAGCAGGCGGACGCCGTGATGCTGTTCTACCTTTTCTCTTCTGAGGAGCTCCAGCGGCTGGTTGGTCGCCTCGGCTACGAGTATGGGCCCGACACGGTGAGCAACAACGTCGCTTACTACGACCGTCGCACATCGCACGGCTCGACGCTCAGCTACGTCGCTTACGCCGGGGTCCTCGCGGCGCTGGACGCCGAGAGCTCCTGGGATCGGTTCCTCGTGGCCCTGAACAGCGACGTCGGCGACGTCCAGGGCGGGACTACCAAAGAGGGAATCCACGTGGGCGTGATGGCCGGTACGCTCGACCTCCTCCAGCGCAGCTACATGGGCACTCAGGTGCGCGACGGGGTCCTTCGGTTCGACCCCAGGCTGCCGGCGCCGATCGACGGGGTGGCGTTCTCGATGCAGTTCCGGCGGACCCCGCTCCTGGTGAGGCTCGCCGACGGCCGGCTGACGATCGCCGCCCATCCCGAGGGCGTCAACCGGCCGATCAAGGTTGGGGTCGGAGATCAAGTTCGCGACTTCGGCCCCGGGGACCGTTACACCTTCGAGCTCCAGCCGGACCGAAGCGTCGAGCAGGAACTCCACAGCTAGAGAGGAACACGCGTGGCGAAACGATTCCAGGGAGCGATCTTTGACGTCGACGGAGTGCTCGTCGACTCGCCCCATGAGAAGGCCTGGCGCGAGTCGCTGCGCGAGCTGATGGAGAACGACTGGAGTGACATCCGCGATCACACGACCTGGTCGCCGGAGGCGTTCACGTCGCGGGTCTACGAGGAGCAGATGTCCGGCAAGCCGCGCATGGACGGCGCTCGCGCCGCACTCGAGTACTTCCACGTGCCCGATGACGACGACCACCGACTCGCCGAATACGCCGATCGCAAGCAAGCGATGGTTGTGCGCCTGATCGAGGCCGGGGACTTCACCGCGTACCCCGACGCCCTACGGTTCATCATCCACGTGACGGACGCGGGGATCCGCACCGCCGCCGCATCCTCGTCCAAGAACGCCAAGCTGTTCCTGAGCAAGATCAGGCTCGACACGTTCGCCGAGCAGAACGGGATCACCTCGCCGTCGCTGCGACCAGGTCTGACGCTGCTCGACTACTTCGACGCCGACGTCTCGGGACGGGATTTCGCGCACGGAAAGCCCCATCCCGATCTGTTCCTGGCTGCGGCGCAGGAGCTCGGGGCGGCGCCCGAGGACTCGATGGTGATGGAGGACGCCGCGGCTGGGGTGCAGGCCGCCAAGGCCGGGCACATGGCAGCGATCGGCATCGCCCGTGTAGATGACGCGGAGCTGCTGGCCGCGGCACACGCCGACATCGTGGTTACTAGTCTCGACGACGTGGATCTCGCGGCGCTGCGCGATGGACGTCTGGCCGCCAAGCGCGCGTAACTGATGTCCTCGGGGGCACCGGTGTAACTGCACGAGGGCGCGCGCGAAGACTTCGGTGAGGGCCTGGTCGCACATGAGCCGCCGGTAGCGGCACGCGCCCATAGCTGGTCGATGATGATCTCGTGGTTGGCGTCGGCGCGAAGACTAGAAAGCAGCTCGGCCATGGAACGGAGACCGAGTCGCGGTGGCCGCTTCTATTGCGACCACAACCGCTTCCATAGCGCTTCCATCTGAGCAGGTCTGAGCGCCACAAAGCGGACCGCTGCGAGCGGAAAGCCAGTAGCTACCGGCGATTCGAGTAGTACCCCCAGCCGGATTCGAACCGGCGATCTCCTGCGTGAAAGGCAGGCGTCCTAACCGCTAGACCATGGGGGCCTGGGAGAAGGATTCTAGGTGGGCCGGAGGCTCGCCACCGGGGCGATGGACGGGGTTGCGGTGCGTCGCGGCTGGCCCGAGCGGGTAGGCACCAGGGACGAACTCGCAATGTGCCCTTGCCGGCGAGGCCACGCCGGTAGGGATGAAAGGAACCGATGCATCCCCTGCTATTCGTGAACTGGTCCTCGGTCAACGCGCTGTTCCGAGGGCTGATGTGGATCACCGCCATCGTGCTCGCCGGCGTGATCGTGACGCACCTCGTGCCGGCGACGCCGTCGGTTCACCACACGATCCGAATGATGCGCTGATGCTCGTGCCGCAGCGCGCGATCGCTGCGGCTCGCTAGTCCTCGACGACGACGACGATCCCGGCCAGGCGTTCGGCGAGGGTCTGATTGAGCGGTGAACACAGCGCCGGCGCCTGCGTAACGACCGCCCCGAACAGCGCGGGCGCACACGCTGTGGCGGGATTCACGTGGTGGCGCCTGTACGCCTCGCGCAGCGCCTCGTGTCTTTCCTCAGGGTCATCGGCGTGCGAGCGCTGAACCGCCTTGAAATCCGCGCGGGCTGCGTCCATGCGACGCTTCCACGGTCGCGAACCGAGGCGGGCAAGCAGGCGGAACGCAACCATCACCGCGCTGTAGATGAGCGCGCTCCGTAGCGACACCGGACCGCCGGTGCCCACGTCGGCGCGCCGCAGTCCGAGCGCGCGGTATCCGGGCCCGCGCCGGTTCCGAGCCGCTATTTGAGCGGCCTCGCCACCGACCCAAATGACCGTCTGCCACCGCCTGGGGACCGCAAACTCGCGCCACGAGTCCGTACCGTCTCCCTTCTGGCGCCGACGGCGCATATATAGCCCAGCCGCCCCCATCGAGACAGCCAAGATCGGCAGGAGGACCGCAGCCGTGTCGATGGCGCCGGCGGCCAGTCGCCGTGGCACCGGTGCCACCGTGAGCCCCCGCGAACGGCTCTTGAACATCGCGCCAAGCTTCTCA
>DATBYI010000086.1:0-5229 GCA_036513815.1 Solirubrobacteraceae bacterium | reverse complement strand
GCGCTACCGCACTCATCGGTCGCTCAGCGTCTCGCTCGCCAGCAGCCCGCCCCACAGCCGCCGCGCGTAGCGGCCGAACCGCGTCGGCTCGGAGTCATGCCAGCCCGGTCCCTGCTCGTCGCTCCGAATCGCCTGCTCGAGCAGCTCGGCGAAGTCGAGCGCGGCGCCGTACACGATGAGGTGCTCGGGTTGGCGGTCCTCCTTGTCGTAGCCGAAGCCGCTCGACCAGGCGCTCCGGGCCGCCGCTTCGGGGTTGCCGCCCGCGAGCGCCGCCTGGGCGTAGGCGGCCGATGCGTCGCAGGAGAGCGGCAGCGGCTCGCGCATGCCGCGGTCGTAGAGGTCGAGGATCGTGTCGAGGTGTGCGAGCGCTTTGTCACGGCGCGCGGCCGGATCGGGGCCGAGCGGCGCGATCCGCGCCACCGTCACATCGGCGAAATCGGATCCGCCCGCGCGGACGCGTCCAATCACCACGGACTCGAACGCGCGCTCGGGCCGGGCTGCGCTCAGCGCGAGCAGGCGCACCCACGCGCGCAGCCGGTCGCGCGGGCGCACACGCGAGTACGAGATCGAGCGGATCGTGTCGCCGCACACGCCGGTCACCGTCCCGGCCAGCGTGCGCCCGTCCGGAAGCGGCAGATGGACGTCGAGCGAGCCGGGCTGACCGGTGGCGCCGAGCGACTGCGCCGCCGCGGCGAGCTGCTGGACCGCGCGGCTGACCTCGACGAGCGGCGGCCGGGCCAGCTCTCCGGGCGGGAGCGTGCCGCGCGCGAGCTCGGCCTGCATGCACGCCTTGACGTCGTCGCCGGCCAGCACGCCCTCGAGCAGCCGCTGCCCGACGCCCCATTTGGCGAGTCCGTCGAGCTCGACCGGCATCGCATCCTCCACCTCGTCGTAGCGCTCGCTGACGCTGATCCCGAGCCGGTCGCGCAGGAGCGCGCGGACGGGTTGCTCGACGAAGCGGACGAGCTTCGCGAGCTCGACCACGGGCTCGGGTTCGGGCTCGGGCGGGAGCGGGGCGGTCAGGAATGCCCGGCGGGGCTCGCGGGGACGGGTCATCGCCTCGGCGCCGGCCAGCGCCTGGGGATCAAAGCCCCAGGGCTCACCCCGGACGAGTCGCCCCGGCTCGAAGTTCCGCGGGTCGAACGGTTGGAGTGGGTGGCGGATCACGACGCGCTCGCGCGCCGGACCATCCGGGGAGCTGACCGTGCGATCGATCACGTCGAGCAGCTCGCCCACCGGTACCGCGGGCGGGCGCGGGAGGTTCGTGCGCTCGTCGTTGCCGGTGTAGGTGATGATCAACCGCTCGGTCGCGGCGAGCAGCGCGTCGAGCAGCATCTGCCGGTCCTCGCTGCGCGGATCGCGATCGCCGACGTGCGGGTCGCGCAGCATCAGGTCATCGCCGTCGCGCCAGGCCCGGCGGGGGAACTCGCCGTCGTCGAGCCCGAGGATGCACACGACTCGGTGAGGAACCGAGCGCATCGGCACGAGCGTGCAGACGGTGAGGTGGCCGGTTCGGAAGTTAGCCCGCGTCGGGCGGCCGCGCAGCCGGTCGGCGAGCAGCGCGCGGACGTCGGCCAGCTCGAGCTCGGACGCGCTCACGCGCTCGGGGGATGCAGACCTCGATTCGGTGGCTACGTCGTCGAGGATCCGCTGGAGCTCGCGCCGCTGCCAGAAGTCGCGGTCGCTGGTGGCGGTGAGCGCGTCGGCCGCGCGAGCGACCGCCGCGGCCCAGCGCCCGATGGGCTGGCTCTCGGACAGCGCATCGACCGCGGCGCGGGTGCGATCGACGAACTCGGCGAACCGCCCGGCCAGGTCGATCGCTCCGCTCTCTACGTCGTCGAGCGGGAGCACGCCGCCCGTCAGTCGCCGGTCCTCCTCTGTCATCGCCACGCCGACGAGCACGCGGTCAAGGCCACTGCGCCACGTGTTGGCCTCGAGCGCCCCGAGCTTGAACGGCTCACGGTGGGGGGCGTCGAAGCCCCACCGGATCCCGCTCGCGGCGACCCAGTCCTGCATCCGGGCGAGATCGTCGTCGTCGAAGCGAAAGCGCCGGCGGACCGGTTCGCGCGCGGCGAGGTCGAGCAGTTGGGAGGCGGTCGCCCGCTGGTCGGCGAGCGCGAGCAGCTGACTGACGACGCCGAGCACGGGGTTGGTCTGGCGCAGCGAGCGGTCGGCGAGCCTGACCCTGAGGTCGGGCAGCCGCGCGCGGTCCGCCCGCCTCCCGTCCTCATCCCCGTCTTCGTCCTCGTCCACCCGGCTTCCGGAGCCGAACGTCGCCTGAATGAGCGGGGCGAACGTCTCGATGTCCGGGCACATGACGATCACGTCGCGTGGCTCGAGCGTGGGGTCCTCCTCGAGCAGGTGCAGGACGGCGTCGCGCAGGACCTCGACCTGGCGGGCGCGGCCGTGGCAGGCGTGGATCTGAAGACTCCGGTCCTCGGACTCCAACGCCGGGCGCGGGTCCGGCGCCCCGGGCAGCGGCTCGCCCGGTGGCCGGAGGTCGGCGCGCACGTCGGCCTGAATGGCGGCGAGCAGCGTGCGGGGCTCGGGCTCGTGCAGCTCGTGGTGGTGATCGACGGCGTCGGCGGCGGCGATCACGAGCTGGAGCTCGCGTACGTCGCGGCCCCAGGACGCGAGCAGGCGGTTGGCCGGAAGCGTCGAGGTTGGATCCCCGCGGCGAGCCGTGACGATGGCGCCCGCGATCTCGCTTTGAACCTGTTTCCAGAGCATCGGCGACGGGTGCAGGACAAACAGATGCACCTCGCGCGTGTACGCGATGGCGGCCAGAACGTCGAGGTAGGAGCGGGGCATCCGCGTGAGGCCGAACAGCGAGAGCCGGCGGGGAAGGTCGAGCAGCCCGGGCTGCTCCCGGATCCGGGCACAGGCGTCGGGGAGCCGTTCGGCCGGGCTGAGCTGGCCCATCCGCTCGCGCAGCCGTCGCCACAGCTCGGCCTGCCAGCCGTCTTCGTCGCTCTCACCGCTTCCCGCCGCCCAGGCCCGGAGCATCTCCGGGCGGTGCACGCCGTAGCGGTCGAACAGGTCGGCGATATGCCGCACCACCCCGAAGCGCCGCGGCGGGTCGTCCGGATCCCCGCGCGCGCCACTCAGGTGGAGCGCGAGCGTTGCGAGCCACGGCTCGTCGAGACACTCGTCGACGACCTCGAGCAGCGGCCACACCGACCGCTCCGCGAGCCACGGGTCCTCGTCCGGCTCGATACCGGTCGCGGCGGCCAGCGATCCGAGGATCAGCCGCCCCGGGAACGGGAACTCGACGTTCGCGCACACGCCGTCGGCGAGGCCGGCGGTTGTCCCGAGCCGCGTCGATAGCCGCTGGATCAGCCACCGTTCGATCCCGCGCGTCGGGACGGCGACGACGTCGGCGGCGAACGGATCGTCGAGCGGGTCGAGCAGCGTCTCGGCCAGGCCGTCGGCCAGACGGTCCGCCCGTTCGGCTCGGTGGACGTGGAGCATGTCAAGGACCCTAGCTCCGGTGGGAGTCATAACCCGTGGGTCGGCCCCGTGTCATCCTTGCTGACGTGGAGCTTCGTGAAGTACTCCGGCGCCGGCGAATGGTGCGCAGCTACGACGAGGAGCGTCCGGTGCCGCCGGAGGTGGTCGAGCGACTCGTGCACGCCGCTCTGCGCGCCCCGTCGGCGGGGTTCTCTCAGGGTTGGGGATTCCTCGTGCTCGACACTCCCGACGACGTCGCACGGTTCGTCGAGGTGGTGACGCCCGAGGACGAGCCCGAGGCATGGTTCGCCGCGAACGTCCGCGCCCCGCTGATCATCGTCCCCCACTCGAACAAAGGCGCCTACCTGGAGCGCTACGCGCAAGCCGACAAGGGACGCTCCGACCGGTCCGAGTCCTGGTGGCCGTCCCCCTACTGGGACATCGACGCGGGCTTCGCGTCGTTGCTCGTCCTGCTCACCGCCGTCGACGAGGGACTCGGGGCCTGCTTCTTCGGGATTCCGGTGGAGCGGATCGGCCCGTATCGCGAGGCCTTCGGCGTCCCGGACGAGTTCCACCCGATCGGCGCGATCTCCGTCGGGTACTCGGACGAGGCACCGCGGGACTTCGAGACCCACCGAAAGCCGGTGGACGAGGTGGTCCACCGCGGTCGGTGGAAGTGATCATCTCGACCGAGACCCTCACCGACACCGCCCTCGAGCGCCTGCGCACGCTGACCGGTGATCCGGTCGCTGAATTTCGGGCCGGCCAACTCGAGCCGATTCACGACGTCGTGATCGACCGCGCGCGCGTGCTCTGCGTGCAGCGGACGGGCTGGGGGAAGTCCGCCGTCTACTTCGTCGCCACCGCACTCCTACGCGAGGCGGGCGCCGGCCCGACGTTGATCGTCAGCCCACTGCTCGCGCTGATGCGCAACCAGATCGCCGCCGCGGAGCGGCTCGGGCTGCGCGCCCACACGATCAACAGCACCAACCGCGACGAGTGGGACGACGTCCGCGACAGGCTGGCCGCCGACACGATCGACCTGCTGCTGATCAGCCCCGAGCGGCTCAACAATCCGCGCTTCCGCCAGGACATGCTCCCGCTGTTCGCCCGCTCGGTCGGCCTGCTCGTGATAGACGAGGCCCATTGCATCTCCGACTGGGGGCACGACTTCCGCCCCGACTACCGGCGCGTCAAGGACATGCTCGACGCGCTCGCCCCCGGAGTCGCCGTGCTCGGCACCACCGCGACCGCCAACGATCGGGTCGTCACCGACGTGGTCGATCAACTGTCGAACCACTCGGGCGGCCCCACCCGCCCTGACTCCGATCGCCCGCCGTTGCGTACCTACCGCGGGCCGCTGGCCCGCGCCAGCCTCCGCCTGGAGGTGCTCGATCTGCCGCGACCGGCGGAGCGGCTCGCCTGGCTCGCCGAGAACCTTCCTCGCATGGCCGGATCGGGCATCGTCTATACGCTGACCAAGCGCGACGCAGAGCAGGTCGCCGCGTTCCTATCCGCGCGCGGGATCAGCGCGGTCCCGTACAGCGGCGAGCACGAGACCGGTGATCGGATCGCCACCGAGGACCGGCTGCTCCGCAACGACGTCAAGGCCGTCGTCGCCACCAGCGCGCTCGGGATGGGGTACGACAAGCCCGACCTGGCCTTCGTCGTGCACTACCAGGCGCCGGGTTCAGTCATCTCCTACTACCAGCAGATCGGCCGCGCCGGCCGGGGCGTCGACCACGCCGACATCGTCCTGCTGCGCGGCGGCGAGGATCG
>DATBYI010000085.1:0-6111 GCA_036513815.1 Solirubrobacteraceae bacterium | reverse complement strand
CGGCAAGACCCCGGCCTAGGTGATGCTGCGCTGGGGCCTGCAGCACGGACGCTCGGTCATTCCCAAGTCCACCAAGCCCAGCCGCATCGCTGAGAACCTCGACGTGTTCGACTTCGAACTGTCCGCCGAGCAGATGACCGCGATCGACGGGCTGGACACGGGCCGCCGCGGCGGCCCCGACCCCGACGCGATCACCCTCGAGGCCTTCGGTCGCGAGATCCCCGAGGCCTGAGCGCCCGACAACTTCAAGGAGATCACCGTGGAATATCGCCCACTCGGACGCACCGGCGTCCACGTTTCAAAGCTCTGCCTCGGCACGATGATGTTCGGCGCCTGGGGCAACCCTGACCACGACGACTCGATCCGCATCATCCACCGCGCCCTGGACGCCGGCATCAACTTCGTCGACACGGCCGACGTCTATTCGGCCGGCGAGTCAGAGGAGATCGTCGGGAAGGCCCTCAAGGGGCGCCGCGATGACGTCGTGCTGGCCACCAAGTTCTGGGGGCCGATGGGTGATGACCCAAATCGTCGTGGCGTCTCGCGCCGCTGGATCATCACCGAAGTCGAGAACTCGCTCCGGCGCCTGGGCACCGATTGGATTGATCTCTACCAGATGCACCGTCCCGACCCGGACACTGACATCGACGAGACGCTTGGCGCGCTCACCGACCTCGTCCACCAGGGCAAGATCCGCTACATCGGCTCATCGTCGTTCTCGGCCGGCGAGATCGTCGAGGCGCAGTGGACGGCACGCGAGCGGCGTCTCGAACGCTTCCGCACCGAGCAGCCGCCGTACTCGATCCTCGTCCGTGGCATCGAGCTCGACGTGCTCCCCACCGCCCGCCGGCACGGCATGGGGATCCTCACCTACAGCCCACTCGCCGGTGGCTGGCTTTCGGGAAGCTGGAGCGCCGACAGTTCACCGACATCTCCGGCGCGGCAGCGACTGGTCGCGCGCTTTGACATGTCGCTCCCTGAGAACCAGCGCAAGCTCGAAGCCGTCGAGCAGCTCGGGGTGATCGCCGGCGAGGCCGGCGTGTCGCTGATCGAGCTCGCGATCGCCTTCGTCGTCAACCACCCCGCCGTGACCTCAGCGATCATTGGACCACGGACGATGGAGCAACTCGACAGCCAGCTGACCGCAGCCGACGTCACGCTTGCAGCGCCACTGCTCGATCGCGTTGACGAGGTCGTCCGGCCGGGCGTCAACCTCAATCCTGCAGACACGAGCTACGGCGAACAGGTGCTCGCGCCACATCTCCGCCGGCGATAGCCGGCGGGGGGCCGGCTGAGGTCGGTTTCTGCATCTAGCTGTGACCGGGGTGTTACCCGGCCCGAGGCGACAGATCGGGGCTGGCACACTTCGTCGTGATACCCAAACCGAGGGGACCATATGTCAGCTACGACGGAGCAGTCGAAGGGCGCGGTTAGGCCGTTCCATGTCGGTTTTTCAGACGCGGATATCACCGATATGCGCAGGCGTATCAGCGCAACCAGGTGGCCCGAGCGCGAGACGGTCACGGACGACTCGCAAGGCGTGCCGCTCGCGATCATGCAGGGGCTCGCGGAGTATTGGGCGTCGGACTACGACTGGAGCAAGTGCGAAGCGAGGTTGAATGACCTGCCGAACTTCGTCACCGAGATCGACGGGCTCGACATCCATTTCATTCACGTGCGGTCCGAGCACGAGGACGCGCTTCCGCTGATCGTCACGCACGGGTGGCCCGGCTCAATCATCGAGCAGCTCAAGATCATCGATCCGCTCACCAACCCCACCGCGCACGGCGCCGACGCATCGGATTCCTTCCATCTGGTGATCCCGTCGCTGCCCGGGCATGGATTCTCCGCCAAGCCGACCGCCACCGGGTGGGATCCCGTCCGCATCGCACGCGCGTGGGCGGTGCTGATGAAGCGTCTCGGATACGACCGGTTCGTCGCCCAGGGCGGCGACTGGGGCGCGGCGGTCACGCAGACGATGGGCATCCAGGCCGCCCCGGGACTGCTCGGCATCCATTCCAACATGCCGGGTACCGCGCCGGCCGATCTGGTCAAGGGGTTCGAGCAGGGCGCTCCACCGCCATCGGATCTCTCGGGCGACGAGCTTCGGGCGTACGAGCAGCTGAGCAACTTCTACGCCAAGCACGTGGCCTACGCGCAGATCATGGCGACGCGCCCGCAGACGCTCTACGGCCTGGCCGACTCGCCGATCGATCTCGCCGCGTTCGCGATCGACCACGGAGATGGCACGGGCCAGCCCGGACTCGTCGGTCAGATCCTGGCGGGGCACCCCCAGGGCGACCTCACCCGAGACGACATCCTGGACAACCTCACGCTCTACTGGCTGACGAACACGGGGGTCTCTGCGGCTCGCCTCTACTGGGAGAACAAGGCCGACTTCTTCGACGCCAAGCCCATCACGATCCCGTTCGCGATCAGCGTGTTCCCCGACGAGCTCTACCAGGCCCCGCGGAGCTGGGCCGAGCGCGCGTATCCACACAATCTCCTCTACTTCAACGAACTCGACCGAGGCGGCCACTTCGCCGCCTGGGAACAACCGGGACTGTTCTCGGAGGAGATGCGCGCCGCGTTCAGATCGCTGCGCAAATAACGGCGGCGCCCCTGCTCGCGCAGGGGCGCCCAACGTAAGCTACTGCCCACCAACGACCCACACGACCCCGTCTTACGCGGGGTGTGAGACCTACCAGTGGAGGTGCCAGATGCCCGAGCTCCCACCGCCGACAGAGGGGATTGCGCTGGCCCACTTCATCGTCTCGGACGATGTCGAGCGCTCGAAGCGCTTCTACACCGAAGTACTCGGCGGCAGGGTTGCCTTCTCCGGCCCTGGAGGGTTGACCTACGTCGCACTATCGAACACCTGGATCATCATCAATGGCGGCGGGGGACCGACCGACGACAAGCCATCCGTCACCCTGGAAACTCCCCGCGACCCCGACCGGGTCAGCAGTTTCCTCAACATTCGGGTCAGAGACATCGAGGCCGTGTACGCCGAATGGAGCGCCAGGGGCGCTGATTTCATCACGCCGCCGAAACAGCACGAGTACGAGATCCGCTGCTATATCCGCGATCCCGACGGTTATCTGATCGAAGTGGGGCAAACCACGGACCCAACGGGCGACTGGTCGCCCGATCACTGGCCTTCGAGCTCGCTCGCCGCGGGGTTCGAGCGAATCCCGGGCTGACGGGCGGAATTCCTCACGGAGGTTCCGGTCATGACCACCGCGATCATCGGCACTGGAGTGATCGGGTCGGCCATCGCCCGCGAGCTCGCCTCGGGCGGCGAGCGCGTGCGGCTTTCGAGCGCTGACCATGCGTCGGCGCGAAGGTTGGCTGGAGAGATCCGTCAAGCGGCGATCGTCGCGGTCGACAACCGCGACGCGTTACAGGGTGCCGATGCCGTCGTCCTCGCGCTGCGGTTTGGCGCGCTTAAGGCCGTGATAGACGAGATCGCCGACTCGCTAGCCGGCAAGCTTGTGGTCGTTCCGAGCAACCCGATCACTGCCGACGCTCAAGGGAACCTGTCACGCCTCCTGCCCGAAGGGCAATCCTCTGGCGGGACAGTGGCAGCGTGGTTGCCACCGCGGGCGCGCCTGGCAATGGCGTTCGGGACTCTGTCGGCCGATGTCTTTCAGGCTTCTAGCCACCGGTCGCCGGACCCGGCGGTCCTCTTCTACGCGACCGACGATGACCGTGCCGGCGAGGAGGTCGAGCGATTGATCCGAACGGCCGGCTACGAGCCGGTGGAGGCCGGCGGGCTCGAACAGTCGGGTCGACTCGAGGTGGGCGGCGACCTTCACGATCTCGTCGTCGGTCCGGCGGAGGCTCGGTCGTTGATCGGTGGCGCCTGATCGCTGCGCCGCCCTGGCCCTGGGCCCCCGCCTAGTCGAGCGTTCGCGCTCTAGTAATCGCGTTCGCGACGCCTCAGCGCCTGGTCCTGCTCGCGAGCGGCTCGACGCTTGCGGGCCTCTTGGGATGCCTGCTCGTTCCGTTGGGCGATCTGTCTGCGGACGTCGTTAAAAGCCGCTTCCGAGGTCGATTTCCCCGGGCCTGGTTCTTCACGCGGCCGATCGGGCTTCTGGTTCTGCTTTGGCACGTACCCACTCCTCGTCGCTCCGTATGGAAGGCTGGGCCACTGGAAGAATGCAAGAGCGAGCACTCAGGCGGTGGAGGCTGGTTCTGACTCTACTGGCCGCTCCAAGCGGGGGCGTCGGCCCCGCGGCCCCCTCAGAGCACCGGTCCCCGTGAGGTGTCTATGGCGAGAGCGTCGCCGGCCGGTCAGCTGATCGGGGATCGGTCCCGGACGATTCTGATGTTGCTCGTGCGGGCTTGTAGCCGGTCGAACGCTCCCTCCAGATCGGTCGAGGGCGGCTCCGTCGACCAGCGCTTGCCGACCGCACGGACGCCACCCGACGCTTCCAGCTCACGCAGCCGCCTCAGCGTCTTTGCGTGGTTAAGACCGGCCGCCTTCGCGATCCTCCCGGTGGAGTGCTCGCCGCGCGGCAGCTCACGTAGCACCTTCTTCACCCGATCCTCGTGCTCCTCGGCACGGCCCTCGCGGGCCGGCGACGTCGACTCGGCGCCGGGGGACGCCGGTTGGTTGGCGCGCGAGATCGGTTGGCTGGAGGGCGAGGCCGGTTCGGCCGCGCGCGAGGCCGGTCCGGCGGCGGGCGAGGCCGGTTCGGCCGGGGCTGCGGCAGCGCGCCCCTCCCGCACGGGCGGGGCGCTTCCGTAGCGAGTCCGGCACGCGGCGCACATCACCACGGGCTCGGCACCGTCTGGCCGGACTACCTCCAACTTGCGCCAATTGCGTCCCGTGCGGCACACAGCGCAACGCCGCCCACTGCGTTCGATCTCTGTCAGGTCCTCGGCGCTGATTGCCGTCATACACCTCACGATAGAAGGTTCATGCGGCACCTCGACTCCTGCCTCCTTCAGGCAGTCCCTTCGGGAGCCTCTCGCGCGCCATACTCCCCCTCGTTATGACGCGCGCGTGGCCGGATGACGATCGGCGGCCGGTCGGCGATCTCGGTGCGCGCGTGGAGATCCGGATCGTTCCCGGTCCGCGCGGTCCCACTCTGTGGGAGCGAATTGCGCCGGTGCGGAAGGGAAGGGCGATCGCGTGTCTCGCCGCGGCCACGGTGGCAGCCGGTGGGCTCGTGGCAGGCGTCTCGCTGAGTGGCGGTGGCCGAGCGACCAGACTCCTCCCGACCACGGTCCTCCCGAGCACCGTCCTTTACCCGACCTACCTCCGCGCCACCGGCCCGGTCGTTTCCCGGCCGGCGTCTGCTTACCCGCTTCGGTGCCTGAGCCTGCTGATCGCGCTTCACGACCCCAGCCTCATGAACGCGGCCTTTGACCAGGCGGTGCCGTGCGGCCATCCGCGCGGTCCGTACACGCTGGTCGCTGTACGTCGACCGTAGGGTCTGCGGTCATGTCGATCTCCGAAAGCATCTTTCACACGACCCTCAAGGTCCACGCGTTCGTATACGAGCACAGCGACGGGCGAATCGGCCACCGCCTGCTCGGCGTCCCCTGCCTGATGCTCCGCACCACCGGCCGCAAGACCGGGCAAACCCGGATCAACTCGCTCGTCTACGCCAGGGATGGCGACCGCTATTTGGTCGTCGCCTCCAAGGGCGGCGACCCCAAAGCCCCGGCCTGGCTGCTCAACCTGCGCGCCAAGCCGGAGGTGGAGGTTCAAGTCGGGCGCAGGCGGTTTCCGGCGACCGCCACTGAGATCGGTTCCGGCGACCCGGACTACGCCCGTCTGTGGGAGCTCGTCAACGAAAACAACGCCGACCGCTACGACGCGTACCAGAGGAACACCACGCGGCCGATTCCGGTCGTCGCTCTGACTCGCGCCACGTAACGGGCTCCGCCCCAGAGCGGTTTTCGGCATGGGATTGGAGCAATGGTCAGCGGCGGATGCCGGCGACGAGCGCGTCCCAATTGCCAGAGGCGATCCGCTCCTGGTCGGCCTGGTCCAGTCCCGCGGTCTGAAGGAAGTGCTCCACGCCACCGTCGGGGCCGGGACGGTACGGATAGTCGGTCGCGAACAAGACGCGCTCCACGCCGACCACCTCGACCGCC
>DATBYI010000084.1:0-4775 GCA_036513815.1 Solirubrobacteraceae bacterium | reverse complement strand
GAGCGCTCGCCGATCCGGCAGTAGGCGATGACCGGCTCGCCCGACAGCACGCCCTTGCCGCCGTACAGGTCGCGCAGGTCGTCGGCTGACTTGAACGTTCCGTCCTCCTTGACCGCCTGCGCCCAGGGGATCGACTTGGCGCCCGGGATGTGGCCGGCGCGCTGGGCGCCCTCGGCCTCGTAGCCGGGCATCGCGATCAGCTCGCCCGAGTACTCCTGCGGCGAGCGGACGTCCACGAGCTGGTGCGCGTCGTGCAGTGCGGTCAGGACCTCGTCGCGCTTTGCCCGGATCGAGTCGTCGCCGGGCCTCGCGGTGAACGTGGCCTCGGGGTTGTTCGGCACGTCGGTCGTGGTCGGGCGTCCCTCGGCGATCCACCGCTCGCGCGGGCCGTTCAGGAGCTTGACGTTGTCGTGTCCGTAGTACTTGAGGTACCAGTACGTGTAGGCGGCGAACCAGTTGTTGCGATCGCCGTACAGGATGATCTGGTGGTCGTTCGAGATGCCGCGGCCGCCGAACAGCGAACCGAACTGCTCAGGCCCGAGGAAGTCGCGCTTGACCTGGTCCTGGAGGTCGAGCCGCCAATCGAACCCGATCGCTCCCGGGATGTGCGCCTCGGTGTACAGGGCCGGGTTCTCGTCGACCTCGACGATCCGGATCGCGTCGTCGTTCAGGTGCTGCTCGAGCCACTCCGGCTCGACGAGCACATCGTTCGCGTAGTCAGCCATCTCGTCCTCCAGAAACCCGATCCTCTTTTATCTCTTTGTTCAGTTTACCGTCGGCCAACGGACCCGCCATCGAGCACACCCTCGACAGCGTCGACGGCGGCAGCGGTCCAGGCACGCACGTCGCCGGGGTCGGCGCGGAGCAGCGCGTACGGGATCCGGGAGTCCTTGCAGAGCGCGCGCACGCGCGCCGCGCCGGCGTCGAGGACGGCCGTATCGACCGACCCGCCCGCCTCGTAAACGACGCCCCGCACCGTCGTGTCGACCATGCGCGTGAGCAGCATGTCGAGCCGCGAGCCGTGCAGCGCCAAGAGCTGCTCCGGCGTACCGACGGCCGAGCCGAGCAGGATGCCGGCGACCGCCACGTGCTCGAGCGAACCGGCCAGCGTCGCGATCACGTTCGGATCCCCGACGAGCGCCTCCGCGCCCACCGCCTCGATCGCGGCCACGCGCGCCGAATCCCGCGTCGTGCCCCTGACCGCGTGTCCGCGCGCGATCAGCTCGCCGGCCAGCAGCCGGCCACGACAGCCGCATCCGATGATCAGGCAGCGGGCCAAGTCAGACCGGGTCCATGGGTTGGTCGGCGGCGCCCGAGGGCGGTGCCTTAGTCCTCGGGGCGGGGCCGCGCGGAGAGCTCGCGCAAGAGGCGCGCCTCGACCTGTTCGGCCGTCACCTCGGGCTCGCCCCTCGCGCGCTTGCGCTCGTTGCGCGCCCGGAGCAGCTGATCGAGATCCTCGGCCTCGAGTTCCTCGCGGCGCTCGGTCAGCTCCCGCGCCGATTTGAGGCCGACCTGCTCGAGCCCCGACCCCGGGTAGTACTTGCCCAGGAGCCATAGCACGAGAACCAGGGCTCCGAGACCGCCGACGACGACGAGGGTAAACGGATCCACCAGCTTTGAGTCTAACTGCGAGCGCAACTTTGGCTCGGGCGGTGTGTTTTCAGGGCCGTCTCACCGCCACCGCCTGGTAGGGAGCCGGGATCCCAGCGGCGGCGCACCTAATACACCACGCTGGGAAAGGAGCGCTATGCGCTTTCGCCTTGCCGTGCTCGTGTCGGTGGTGACGACGCTCGTGGCCGTGTCTGTGCCGAGCATTGTCACTGCTGCGCCCGTGCACAATCGCGGTCTCACCATCAACGCCATCCCCAATCCGATCGACGCCGGACAGGGGGTGTTCATCTACGGTCACCTGAACGTCGGCCCCGTGGGTGGTCAGACGATCGTCCTTTACCACCACCTGGCCGGCTCCGGCCTCGGCTATACCCGGGTCGGCGTGACGACGACCGACCCGCGCGGGTTCTATGAGTTCACCCGCGCCGAGGATGTCGTTCTCACCAACCGGAGCTGGTTCGTGCGCGAGGCGGGCATCCACCAGATCCACAGCCGCACCGTGTTCGAGCGGGTCTCGGCGCTGGTCAGCATGACGGCCAGCACCACGACGGCCGTCACCGGGCAGCCGGTGACTTTCACCGGGTCGGTCACCCCGAATCACGCCGGCGAGCGCGTCGTCCTCCAAGAGGAGACGGCGTCGGGCAACTGGCGCGACCTCAAGAGCGGCCGGCTCGACGGCGGATCGAACTACGCGATCACCTACCGCTGGGCCTTCGCCGGCGATCACACCGTCCGGGTATTTTTCCCGAGCGATGCGCGCAATATCGAAGGAGCCTCGAACCCGGTCACCGTGGCAGTCCAACAAAAGCAGGTGCCCGGCTTCACGATCACGAGCTCCGATCAGCTCATCTCCTACGGTCAGTCGGTCACCATCTCGGGCGTCCTTGATCAGGCCGGCTCGACGACGACTCCCGAGCAGGACACGCCGGTGACGCTGTGGGCGCGTGACGCGTCTCAGAGTCAGTTCACTCCGATCGCTGACACGACGACCGGCACGGACGGCAGTTACTCGTTCGCGCCGCAGTCGCCGACCTACAACACGGTCTACCAGGTGCGGACCACCCTGGCTCCGCACCGCCACAGCGCCGTGCTGTTCGAAGGCGTCCAGGATGTGCTGTCCATGACCCCGAGCTCGACCACGTCGCAGATCGGCGGCCATGTCACGTTCACTGGCACTGTCCTCCCCGACAAAGCCGGTCACGTGATCTACCTACAGCTCCTCGGTGCCGACGGTAACTGGCACAACGAGGAGATCCGGTTCGTCACGAACGCCTCGACGTTCCAGTTCGGCTGGACGTTCGGCAAGGCGGGCACGTACCAGTTCCGGGCCCGCATCACCGACGGTCGCGGCAACGTCGGCGGCGCGTCGGCGCCGGTGACCATTCAGGTCTCGGCCGCGACGACGAGCCCGACGCTGCTGCCTCCGGCCTCCTAAGCCAGGGGTACGTCGGACCTGCCGGCCCCCGTCGCCGCCGTGCGACGGGGGCTGGTAGCTTCCCCGGCCATGGATTTCGAGCTGACCGACGAACAGCGCCTGATCCGCGATACCGCCCGTGATTTCACCGACAACGAGATCGTCGAGCGCGCGCGTGAGAACGACCGCAACGAGCACTTCGACCTGGAGCTCGTCGCCAAGATCGCGGCGCAGGGCTACCTCGGCGCGATCGTGCCCCAGGAGTACGGCGGCGCCGGACTCGACTATCTGACCTACGGCCTGATCGTCGAGCAGATCGGCCGCGGCGACTCGGCGATGCGGACCGTGGTGTCGGTCCAGACCTCACTGGTGTGCTCGGCGCTCCTGCGCTGGGGCACCGAGGAGCAGAAGCAGCGCTACCTGCCCAAGCTGTGCTCGGGCGAGTGGCTCGGGTGCTTCGGGCTGACCGAGCCCGATACCGGGTCAGACGCGGCCAACCAGCGGACCCGCGCGAAGCGGACCGACGGGGGCTGGGTCATCAACGGTGCCAAGATGTTCATCTCGATGGGGAACTACGCCAAGCTCGCGCTGGTGTTCGCCCAGACGGATCCCGAGCAGGGTCATCGCGGCCTCGCGTGCTTCCTGGTCGAGACCGACCAACCCGGCTACCAGGCGCAGGAGATCCATCACAAGCTCGGTCTGCGTGGCTCGGACACGGCGTCGATCGCGTTGGAGGACGTCGAGGCGCCGGACGACGCGATGCTGGGCGAGATCGGCGACGGCTTCAAGGTGGCGATGAGCTCGCTCGACTCCGGTCGCTACAGCGTCGCGGCCGGCTGCGTGGGCATCTGCCAGGGCTGCCTCGACGCCTCGGTCCGCTACTCCAAGGAGCGCGAGCAGTTCGGCCGTAAGATCGCGAGCTTCCAGCTCGTCCAAGAGATGCTCGCCGACATGGCGCTCGAGACCGACGCGGCCCGGATGCTCGTGTGGCGGGCTGGCTATCTGAAGGACCAGCGCAAGCCGAACACGACCGAGACGTCGATCGCCAAGCTGTACGCCACTGAGGCCGCCGTCCGGTGCGCGAACGCCGCGATCCAGGTGCACGGCGGCTCGGGCTACGTCGACGACTACCCGGTCGAGCGCTACCTGCGCGACGCGCGGGTGACCACCCTCTACGAGGGCACCTCGCAGATCCAGAAGCTCATCATCGGGCGCGCGCTGACCGGAGTGAACGCGCTCGTGCCTGCGTGAGCGCAGGCCCCCGCCCGCCCGACCCCCCGAAGACGATCGGGGTCGCCGGTGCCGGCACCATGGGCGCCGGCATCGCTCAGCTCGCGTGCCTCTCCGGGGCGCGGACGTTGCTGCACGATCCGATCCCCGACGCCCTTGACGCCGGCCTCGCGCGGATCCGGGCTCAGCTCGCGCGTGGCGTCGAGCGGGGCCGCCTGAGCGACTCCGATGCGGCGGACGCTAGCGACCGGCTCGAGGCGGCGCCGGCCCTCGAGGACCTGGCCGACTGCGAATTGGTGATCGAGGCGGCGCCCGAGCGGCTCGAGCTAAAGCGCGAACTGTTCGCGCGCCTGTCCGACGGCATCGTCCGCGACGAGTGCGTCCTGGCCACCAACACCTCCTCGCTGCTCGTCACCGCCGTCGCCCGGGGGGCCACGCACCCCGAACGCGTGGTCGGGATGCACTTCTTCAACCCGCCTCCGGTAATGCGCCTGCTCGAGGTCGTCGCGGGCGAGGAGTC
>DATBYI010000083.1:0-2217 GCA_036513815.1 Solirubrobacteraceae bacterium | reverse complement strand
TTGCAGTTGAAGCACGACACGTCGACCTCGACGCTCGGCTCGGTGAACGGGAAGAAGTGCGGGCGCAGGCGAACCTGGCGGTCCTCGCCGAAGATCGCCCGGGCGAAGGCCAGCAGCGTCCCCTGCAGATCGCCGAGCGTGATGTCGCTGTCGACCGCGAGGCCCTCGATCTGATGGAACTGCGGCGTGTGCGTCGCGTCGTTGTCGGGCCGGTAGGTGCGGCCCGGAACGATGATGTAGATCGGCGGCGGCTGGCGCTCCATAGCCCTGATCTGCATCGGCGAGGTGTGCACGCGCAACAGGCGCGTTTTCGGGTCGAAGATGTCGGGCGCCGGCGCGACGTAGAAGGTGTCGGTCATCAGCCGCGACGGATGCGTCGGCGCGTGGTTGAGCGCGTCGAAGTTGTAGTAGACGGTCTCGACCTCGGGACCCTCGGCGACGTTGAAGGCGAGGCCGATGAACACGTCCTCGATCTCCCGCCTGGTCTCGGTGATCAGGTGCAGCCGGCCGAGGTGCGGGGCCGGGTCGGCCGGAAGCGTGACGTCGACGCGGTCGCGCTCGAGGCGCTGCTCGAGCTCTTGCGCCGCCAGCTGCTGGGCGCGCCGCTCGATGGCCACTTCCAGCGCCTTGCGCGCCTCGTTGGCCGCCTTGCCGGTGGCGGCGCGCTCGCTGGCCGGGAGCTGGGCGACGTTGCGCAGCAGATTGGGGAGCTCGGCCTTGCGGCCGAGATACTCGATGCGGACGTCTTCCAGGGTGTGCGTGTCGGTCGCGGTGGCGATCGCGCCTTCGGCCTCGGCTCGGATCTCGTCTACCCGGGACGTCATTCCGGCGCCATCCTACGGCTGATCTCGTAGAGGGCGACGGTGGCGGCCATCGCCGCGTTCAGGGAGTCGGTGGCGATGGGAATGTGCGCGACGTGATCGGCGCCGGCTACGACGTCGTCCGGGAGCCCCTCACGTTCGGCGCCGATCATCAGCGTCACGCCGTTGGCGCTGGAGCTAACAGATACGTAGCCTGAGCGCCAAAGTTCGGGGAGCGATTCGCCGGCGCCGGGCACCAGTGCGATCTTGATCCCCGGAAGGTCGGCGAGCCCGGCGTGGATAAGCGGCACCGCGAACACCGCGCCCATCGACGCGCGTACCGCCTTCGGCGAGAACGGATCGGCGGTCCCGGGCCCGAGCGCCACCGAAGACGCCCCGAACGCCTGGGCACCTCGCAGCACCGCGCCCACGTTGCCCGGGTCGTGCACGCCGTGCAGATACACGCACAAGGGACCCGTTGGCGCATCCGCCCAGCGCTCCTCGTAAACCGCCAGCGTGCGCGTCCCCGACCCCAGGCCCGACGCGGACGCCAGGACGGACGGCTCGACCTCCACGCCGGCCAGCCCGCTGCCAGCCGCGGCATAACGCTCGATGGCGGTCCACCCCTGGGCATCAGCCACCGACAACAAATCCTCACCCTCAGCCACGAACAACCCCGAGCGTTCGCGCCAGCGCCGGCGCTGGCGGAGCTTGCGGATCTCCCTGAGCTTCTGGTTCTGGTGGCTGGTTATCTGGGTCATGGGATCAAAAAAGGCGCCTCTCCGAAGGAGCGGCGCCCGGTTGGCGGTGCTGGGAAGTCGGCGTTTCGTCAGCCGGCCGCCAGCGCCTCACGGGCGCGGTCGGCAAACCGTCGGAAGGTGTCGCTGTCGCGGACCGCGATGTCCGCGAGGATCTTGCGGTCGAGCTCGACGCCAGCGAGCTGGAGACCGTGCATGAACTGCGAGTAGGACATGTCGTGCTGACGCGCCGCTGCGTTGATGCGCGTGATCCACAGCCGGCGGAAGTCGCGCTTGCGGTTGCGCCGGTCGCGATAGCGGTACTGGTCGGCTTTGAGCACCGCCTCTTTGGCCGCGCGATAGTGGCGGCTCGCATCGCCGCGAAAGCCCTTGGCCATCGCCAGCGTCGCGCGGCGCTTCTTGCGGGCGTGGACCGAGCGCTTGACGCGGGTCATGCCCGAGTCCTCCGCTTTGCCCCGAGCAACGTCTTCACCCGCGGCTCATCGTGGGCGCTGATCCACGACGGCTTCGCCTGGCGGCGCTTGCGCTTGGGCGTCTTCTTCTCGAGGATGTGGGTCGAGAAAGCGCGCCGTCCCCGGACCTTGCCGTTGGCGGTCAGCTTGAAGCGCTTCTTGGCGCCGGAATGCGTCTTCATCTTGGGCATCGAACTGCCGCTAGTA
>DATBYI010000082.1:0-16540 GCA_036513815.1 Solirubrobacteraceae bacterium | reverse complement strand
ACCTCGCGCAGGGACGCTTTCAGCTCGGACGACAGCCGTTCGTTCTCGAGCGCCATCGACGCGTATTCAGCCACTGCCTGCTTGAGTTGTGGCTCGTCTCGCAGCGCGGCATCGTGAACGATCGCAGCCAGGGGGCGTCCGCTGCTGACCATGATCACGCTCTGATCTGAGTCGGGTTCTGGAAGCGAGGTCCGCCGACCTTCGCCCGTGACCCACTCACCCGGCACGGTCGCATCCGGGTAGGCGAGTCTGAGGGTGGGATCATCGAATGCTGCTGCCAGCGCCGCCCGCAACTCGCCTGGCCGCCCGATCGTGCCGAGCCCTGCCGCCAGCCTCTCGAGCGCCCCGGCCGCGAACAGTCGCCAGCGGAACGCCGCGACCAGGAACGCCAGCGCCATCACTGGAATAAGCAGCGCAACGACCCACGTCAGCGGCTCAACAACGGCAGACGCCGGCGAGATGCGCCGCAGTCCGAGCGCGATGATGTAGACGATCAGTCGCGCGAGCGCGACGCCGACGACGGGATTCAGGGTGAGTCGCATGAGGCGGGTCGCGCGCCCCCACCGCCATGCGACGCGGACTGTCACGGCGCCGAACAGCAGGATCAGCAAAACGTCACGCAGCGGCAGCACGAAACCGCCCAGGAACGCAGGCTGCGACGAGACGGCGAAGAAAGCGTTGTGCGGGCACCCAGACACACAGCTCGAGAACGGGGACGGAACCGGATAGCTCCTGGCGAGCAAAGCCGTGGGCAGGTAAAGCGTGGCGACGAGGACAACGCCCACGCTTATGATGGCTCGGTCAACCTGGCCCGGGAGCCGGCCGCTCGGGAAGCAGAGGATGACGTAGGCCAGCATCAATTCGGCGATCCAACCGAAGACGCGACCTGTGCTGTAGAGCCAAGCGTTGCTCGATCCCGCGAGTGTGGTCAGGAACCACAGGAAACCCAGGACGATGAGGAGCAGGCCGAAGCGCGCGCTTTCGCCTCTGTAGACGGCGTACGCACCAGCTCCAATCGGCGTGGCGACGATGAGTACCCGCCCGGTAGCGGCGAGCACCGGATCCGCCGGCGATCCTGAGATCGTCACGATCGCCGTGATTGTGCAAAGCACCGTCCCGGCAGCCACGAGCACCGCGAGGCTGCGCGCCGTCGGCTGCTCGCTTCTCGCAGTCACGACCGCATATAGGTCCCGACGTATTGAGTTCGACACGACGGATCCCCCGGGTACGGTCTCGGTCAAACTCGCCCCGCTCGCGTGCCGTCGTGCGACACCGCGAGCCTGATAGGTCGATCTCCGAACCCTGGCCGCGCCGCTCAGAGCTGCGCAGCGAGCGTCCTATGATGGATTAAAGCACCATGCGTCCGTCGGCCCGGGCGGGTCTGCTCACTGCTCGTCGATTAAGGGCGGAGTTGGAGGGGCTTGTGGGTGGTTAGCTGATCAGACCGACGATCCCCTTGACAACCAGTAGAGCGCCGAGCGCGGTGGCCCCTCTCACGGCGAACATGTGTGCGTGTCGGCTGATCCAGAGCTTGGCTCGCTCGACCGCGCGGGGCGTCCAACCAGGAGCGATGAGGAAGCTGACGAGCGGAACCTCGAGCAGCCACATCATCACGAGGTTGAATCCGACTACCAGGAGCACAGTCACCGGCGTCGCGTACTTCAGCTCGTGGATCTGATGAAGGCCGGCTAGGTAGGAGGCGCCTGGGAGGGTCAGGAGCGCCCCGATGATGAACGTTGCCCGCGGTGATCCCTTGCTCAGCTCTCGCTGCCACCGCGCGGGTTCCTTTGGCCCCTTGGCCTCTTTGCGGGCTCGCCTGCGCTCCCTGATGCGTGCGGCACGGCCGGTGTAGAGGACGAACGCGACGGCCAGCGCCACCGCTCCCAAGCCGATATCGACCGCTGGGCTGATGCTGTGCTGGGTTGTGCTGGTCGCGCTCGACTTCGGAAGGGCGAAGATGATCACAAGCCCGAGCGTGATACTCGTGATGTACGCCCCGAGGAGATAGCCCGCCATCAGCTTCGCTGGGCTGTCGAGCAGCAGCATCACGGTCGTCGCTGCGACGAGCGTCGGGTTTAGGGACGCGGTCAGCGAAAGGAGAATTACCTGACCCACGGAATCGACAAGGCTCCCGCACGCCTCTCCCGCCGGCTTCGCCCAAAACGGGTGACGCAACACAAATGCGAGCTGCGTCGCGATAACTGAACTTCATCCGGAACGGATGATGCGGGGCGGGCCCGGCTTCTCTTGAATCGGTCGCGCAGATCGGACCACGACGACGGAGCGAGAAGGGACCGGAAACCAAATGATTATTTGGATCCTGCTGGGCATCGTGTACCTGATGGTCTGGGTCTTTTTCGGGCTGAACACATTCCGCAAGGGGCACTACCTGCTCTTCTGGGTCGGGTTCTTTTTTCCATTCCTGTGGATCATCGGCGCGATCATGGCCCCGACAGCACGCGCCGCCGCCGGGGCGTAGACGCCGGGCGGAGTCCCGACCGCCTGGGGACTGGGCGGGGGTTCCCGCTGCGCCCCCCGACCGCGAGCGCCGCACTCTGATCCCAGCTTCACCCGGAATGGGTGATGTCCGCGCGGAGGCATCCTCGGAGGATCCCTCTACCGCCGCCAAGCGCCACCCAAGAGGACGGACCATGACCACTGCAGTCGGAACTCGCCCCCGCACAACAGCGACCGGGAATGGCAGCGTCCAGCCCGAGCTTGCCGACGTGTTTGTCGTATTCGGCATCACCGGTGATCTGGCGAAGGTCATGACGTTTCACTCGCTCTACCGTCTCGAGCGTCGGGGCCTGTTGAGCTGCCCGATTGTCGGCGTCGCCGTCAATGACTGGTCGGTCGAGGATCTCCGCAGCCACGCTCGCGCGGCGATCGAGGCGTGCGGCGAAACCATCGATGCGGAGGTCTTCGATCGCTTCGCCGCCCGGCTGTCCTACGTAAGCGGCGACTTCGGCGACGCAGAGACCTACGAGCGCGTCGCGCGTGCGATCGGCGAGGCGCGGTGTCCCGTCTTCTACCTCGAGATCCCGCCGTTTCTGTTCGGAGGCGTGATCAAGGGATTGAGCGACGCGGGCCTGACCAAGACGGGGCGTGTCGTGGTCGAGAAGCCCTTCGGACACGACCTGGCCTCCGCCCGCGAGCTCGCCGACGAGATCCACCAGTACATCGCCGAGTCACAGCTGTACCGGATCGATCACTTCCTGGGGAAGATGGGCTTGACCGAGATCCTGTACCTGCGGTTCGCGAACGCGATGTTCGAGCCGGTGTGGAACCGCCAGTACGTCGCCGCCGTGGAGATCACGATGGCGGAGAGCTTCGGAGTGGAGGACCGCGGCCACTTCTACGACCCGGTGGGTGCGCTGCGCGACGTGGTCGTCAACCATCTCATGCAGGTGGTCGCGGCAGCCGCGATGGAGCCGCCCTCGTCGGGTGAGGCGGACGTGCTGAAGGACGCGCTCGTCGGCGTCTTCCGCGCGATGCCAGCGGCTGATCCGGCGCATTATGTGCGCGGGCAGTACGAGGGGTACCGGGATATTGACGGTGTCGCGCCCAACTCCACGACCGAGACATATGCGGCGCTGCGCCTCGAGATCGAGAACTGGCGCTGGGCGGGCGTTCCGTTCTTCATTCGCACGGGCAAGCGCCTGCCGAACACGTTGACGGAGTTCCGCGTCGTCTACAAGCGTCCACCGAAGCTTGGCTTCGCCGGCTGGGACCGTCTGCCCGAACCGGGGCAGTTCGTGGTCAAGCTCGACCCGTCGACCGGCATCCGGTTGCTGGCCGAGGCACAGCGCCATGAGACGGTCGAGCCGGAACAGATAAGCATGGACATGGAGTTTTCCGCCGAGGGCGGAGAGGGGCCGACCCCGTATGAGGTGCTCCTCCACGCCGCGCTGATCGGCGACAGCAAGCGGTTCACCCGACAGGATTCCGTCGAGCAGTGCTGGCGCGTGATGGCGCCACTGCTCGAGAGCCCCCCGCCGGTACACCCGTACTCGCAAGGGTCCTGGGGCCCCGAGGCGGCCAACCGGTTACTCGAGGGGTACGGGACCTGGCACGAACCGTGGGTCGCGTCATGAGCGCCGCCAAGGTGAAGAAGGCCGCGCAACGCGACGGGCATTCGGCTGCCGAGGCCACCGCCCCGGTGACGACGCCGCAGAGTGCCGCCGCGCCCTCGCCGTTCACGCCGATCGCCGACTACGCGTTCATATCGGATTGTCACACCGGCGCGCTGGTCGCACCGGATGGAACGATCGACTGGCTCTGCATTCCACGGTTCGACTCCCCCAGTGTGTTCGGAGCCTTGCTCGACCGTGGTGCCGGCGTGTTTCGCCTCGGACCGTTCGGGATCAACGTGCCGAGCGGCCGCGCGTACGAGCCCGGGACCAACACGCTGGTCACGGCTTGGAAGACCCCTTCCGGGTGGGCGACGGTGCACGATGCGCTCACGATGGGACCCCGTCGGGGCGAGGACACGATCACGCCGCACACGCGGCCGCCAACCGACGAGGATGCCGACCACGTGCTCGTGCGAACGGTCAGGTGCATCGATGGAAGCGTCGAGATCGAGCTCATCTGCGAGCCGGGCTTCGACTACGGTCGCGCGCTGGCCGACTGGTCGCTGACGCCGGATCGACATCGCGCCGACGCGACCGGCGCGGGTCAGTCGATGCGGCTGCAGACCGACATGCTGCTCGGGATCGAGGCCAATCACGCTCGGGCGCGGCACGTGCTTCACGAAGGGGAAGAGCTGTTCTGCGCCATCTCGTGGGATGAGCAGGCGCCGGTGCCGACCAGCGTCGAGGAGGCCAATGCCCAACTCGACGCCACGACGCGCTTCTGGCGTCGGTGGCTGTCCCGGGCCCGGATCCCCGATCATGAATTCCGCCCGTTGATCCAGCGCTCCGCGCTGACCATCAAAGGACTCACGTACATGCCGACCGGGGCGACGGTCGCCGCCCTGACCACCTCTCTCCCTGAGACGCCGGGTGGCGAGCGTAACTGGGACTACCGGTACACGTGGATTCGCGACTCGACGTTCACACTGCAGGCTCTGCATTACCTCGACCTCGATTGGGAGGCCGACGAGTTCATGCAGTTCATCGCCGACCTCGAGCGAAACGACGACGGCGGGCTGCAGATCATGTACGGGATTGACGGTCGCCGGGATCTCACGGAGTCGTTCCGCGACGAGCTCAGTGGCTACGCCGGCGCTCACCCGGTACGGATCGGAAACGGCGCCTTCGATCAGCGCCAAAACGACGTGTTCGGCGCGGCGCTCGACTCGGTGCTCTTGCACACGAGGCGCAGCCAGCGCTTGCCCCGGCGGTTGTGGCCGCTGATCCAGGCGCAGGCGGAATGCGCCACGGCGGTATGGCGCCAACCCGACCAGGGGATCTGGGAGGCCCGCGGCAAGCCGCAGCACTACGTCTCCTCCAAGCTGATGTGCTGGGTCGCGATGGACCGCGCGGCGAAGCTCGCGCAGATCCGGGGGGAGACCGCCCTCGCGGCCACGTGGGGCGAGACCGCCAACGAGATCAAGGCCGACATCCTCGAGCACGGAGTCGACAAACGCGGCGTCCTCTGCCAGCACTACGGGAGCGAGGCGCTCGATGCCTCGACGCTTCTGGCCGCGATCTTCGGCTTCCTCCCCGGGGAGGACGAGCGCCTGCGCGCAAGCGTGATCGCGATCGCCGAGGAACTGACCGAGAACGGGTTCGTGCTTCGCTACCGAACCGACGAGACCGACGACGGGCTATCCGGCAAGGAGGGCACGTTCGTGATCTGCTCGTTCTGGCTGGTCTCCGCCCTGGCGGTCATCGGCGAGATGCAGCGCGCTCGCGATCTGATGACGCGACTGGCCAAGGTGGCCTCGCCCCTGGGGCTGTATGCCGAGGAGTTCGACGTCGAAACCGGCCGGCATCTCGGGAATTTCCCCCAGGCGTTTTCGCACCTCGCGTTGGTCGAGGCCGCCGGGCGGATCATCCTCGCCGAACGCCTACAGGAGCTGGGCGGATGAACGAATATGACGTGATCGTGATCGGGAGCGGCGCCGGAGGCGGCACGCTGGCGCGCCACCTGGCTCCTTCGGGCAAGCGGATCCTGCTGCTCGAGCGCGGGGGTTGGCTACGCCGCGAACCACAGAACTGGCTCGCCGAGGACGTGTTCGTCGACGGCCGGTACGTCACGCCGGACACCTGGTACTACGCGGACCTCTCGCCGTTCCAGCCCCAGGTGCACTACTACGTGGGCGGCGCGACCAAGCTGTACGGCGCCGCGCTCTACCGGCTGCGCGAGGGGGACTTCGGCGAGGTTCGGCATCACGACGGGATCTCGCCGGCGTGGCCGATCTCGTACGAGGACATGGAGCCTTACTACACGAAGGCCGAGCAGCTCTACCAGGTGCACGGTGCCCGCGGGGAGGATCCGACTGAGCCGCCGGCGAGCGCCCCGTACCCGTTCCCGGCGGTCTCGCACGAGCCCCGGATCCAGCGGCTGTCCGACGATCTCGCCAAGGCCGGCCTTCACCCCTTCCACGCCCCCTGCGGGATCCTCCTCGACGAGGGCAACACTCCCTACAGCAAGTGCGTGCGCTGCGCCAACTGCGACGGCTTTCCATGCCTCGTTCACGCCAAGTCGGACGCCGAGGTGATCTCCGTACGTCCTGCGCTCGAGTACAAGAACGTCACGCTGCTCACCGGCGCCGAGGCCATGCGCCTAGAGACCAATCCGGCCGGAACCGAAGTCACCAGCGTCACGGTCAACGTCGACGGCCACACCGAGACCTTCGAAGGGCAGATCGTGGTCGTGTCCTGCGGCGCCGCGAACAGCGCCAAGCTGCTGCTCGCGTCCGCTAGCGACGAGCACCCGCGAGGCCTAGCCAACAGCTCTGACCAGGTGGGGCGCAACTACATGTTCCACAACAGCCAGGCGGTACTCGCGCTCTCCAAGGAAGAAAACCCCACCGTCTTCCAAAAGACGCTCGGGCTAAACGACTTCTACTTCACGGGTGGCGAGGATTTCGAGTTCCCGCTCGGCAACATCCAGATGGTCGGCAAGTCGCAGGCGCCGATGTTCCGGGGCGAGAAACCTGGTGAGACGAGGTTCGCCCCGACGTGGTCGCTCGAAGATGTCGCGCGCCACGCCGTCGACTTCTGGCTGTCGACCGAGGACCTGCCGGTGCCCGAGAACCGGGTCACGCTCGCGCGCGACGGCAACATCGTGATCAGCTACAAGGCGAGCAACGACGAGGCAAAGGACCGACTCTTCCACCAGCTCAAATCGATGCTCGGCGACCTGGGGATGCATCACGGGCACCTGCTGCCTCATCACGCCTACCTCAAGAACGAGATTCCCGTGGCCGGGTGCGCACACCAGGCGGGCACGTGCCGGTTCGGCGAGGACCCTTCCAGCTCCGTCCTGAACCCGGACTGCCGCACCCACGAGGTCGACAACCTGTACGTAGTCGACACGAGCTTCTTCCCGAGCATCGGCGCCGTGAACCCGGCGCTGACCGCGATGGCCAATGCGCTACGGGTCGGCGAGCACCTGCTCGAGCGGATGAACGCGCAGCAGCCTCAACCGGAGCCGGCCCATGCCTGATGCCCAGGACAAGCATCACGTCGTGATCGTCGGCGGCGGCTTCGCGGGCCTCGGCTGCGCCCAGCGACTCGCTGAGCACGACGACGTGCGGGTGACGCTGATCGACCGCAACAACTATCACCAGTTCCAGCCGCTGCTCTATCAGGTGGCCACCTCGCAGATCGCGGGGAGCAACATCGCGCACTCGCTGCGAGAGGTGTTCGCCGACCAGGAGAACGTCGACGTGAGACTGGCGGACGTGACGGCGGTGGACCCGACGAACCGCACGGTCACGGCGGCCGATGGTGGGACCTGGACGGCGGACGCGTTGGTGCTGGCGGCCGGCTCGCAGCCGAACTTCTTCCACACCCCCGGCGCGGCCGAGAACACGTTTCCGCTCTACTCGCTTGACAATGCCACCCGCCTGCGCTCGCGGATCCTCGGGCTGTTAGAGCAGGTCGACCGTGACCCGGCTTTGATCGACCGCGGCGCGCTCAACTTCGTGATCGTCGGCGGCGGTCCAACCGGCGTCGAGGTCGCCGGAGCGTTGGCCGACATGATGGAGCTGACCGTCCCCACCGAGTACCGCAACTTCGACGCAGGTGCGGCTCGGATCCATCTGCTCGACTACGGTGACACGCTGCTCCGGGCCTTCTCGGACGACGCGCACAGCTACGTCTCGAAAGTTCTCCAGGAGCGCAAGGTGGAACTCAATCTCGGTACCGGTGTCAAGGAGGTCGGGCCCGGCCACGCGCTGCTCTCGGACGGCACCGTCGTCCCCACGCGGTGCGTCGTATGGGGCGGAGGCATCACCGGGGCACCGGTCGCCGCCGAGGGCGGCTTCACGGTTGGCCGGGGAGGGCGCGTCGACGTCCAGCCCGACCTGACCCTCGCCGGGAGCCCTCGCGTCTACGTGGTCGGGGACATCGCCAATATCCCGGGCCCGGGAGATGAAGCGCTGCCGCAGCTCGGCTCCGTCGCCGCTCAGACCGGCAAGTGGGCGGCGGACAACATCCGCGCCGAGTTCGACGGCAAGCCGCGCAAGGACTTCGTCTACAAGGACAAGGGCATCATGGCGATGATTGGCCGTGGCGCGGCGATCGCGGAGGTGGGTAAGCGCCATCATGAGGTCCACGGGCAGCTGGCGCACATGGCCTGGCTCGGCGTGCACGGGTCGCTCATGACGGGTACGCGAGACAAGATCGAGGCGCTCGTCGATTGGAGCTGGGAGCGCTTCTCCAAAACCGGCGGCCCGCACGTCCTCGACCGCGGTGACGCGGCGACGATCGACTGGGACGACGACCCGGTCGCCACCGGGGCGATGGACACTTCGGCGTCTGCGAGCTGAGCGCCGTGGCCAACGACCTGGCCCGCTGGCAGTTCGCAACCACGACGATCTATCACTTCTTCTTCGTCCCGGTGACGATCGGGCTCGCGTTCCTGGTCGCGGTCCTCCAGACCGTCTGGTATCGCACGGACAATCCGGATTACAAGCGAATGACGCGTTTCTTCGGGACGCTGCTGCTGATCAACGTGGCGATCGGTGTCGTCACGGGGCTCGTCCAGGAGTTCCAGTTCGGGATGAACTGGTCGACGTACTCGAGGTTCGTGGGCGGAGTGTTCGGGGCGCCGCTGGCGATGGAGGGCATCCTCGCGTTCTTCCTCGAGTCGACGTTCTTGGGGTTGTGGGTGTTCGGGTGGGAGCGGCTCCCCAAGCGGGTTCACCTGGCGTGTATCTGGGCGGTTGCGGCGGGCACGATGCTGTCGGCGATGTTCATCTTGATCGCGAACTCGTGGATGCAGCATCCGGTCGGCTACAAGCTCAACAGCCAGGGGCAGGCGGTGTTGACGAATATCTGGGCTTTGATCGTGAACCCGACGTTCGTGTGGGGGTACGCGCACGTGATCCTCGCGTCGCTCGTCACCGGATGTCTGGTGATGCTCGCGGTGTCGGCGTGGTATCTGCGCAAGGGCCAGCACGTCGAGTCGTTTCACAGCACCGCGAAGGTGGCGTTGATCGTGTTGATCCCGACGATCATCATTCAGCTGTCGGTCGGGAACCAGCTTGGGGTGATCGAGACCCGGTACCAGCCGGCGAAGATCGCAGCCGCCGAGGCGCTGTGGAACAGCTGCAAGCCGTGCTCGTTCTCGGCGGCACAGATCGGGGGCTACAGCAGCAGCGACGAGACGGCGACGAAGATCATCCTGATCCCGCATCTGCTCTCGGTGCTGGCTACTGGTACCTGGAGCGGTCCGGTCACGGGGCTCAACCAGCTCCAGGCTCAAGATCAGAAGAAGTACGGGCCTGGGAACTACATACCGAACGTGGCGATCCAGTACTGGTCGATGCGGACGATGGCCGGCCTCGGGGCGCTGGTGCTGCTGTTCGCGTTGTGGGGCGGCTGGCTGCTGCAGCGGGGCCGGCTGCGGAGCTCCCGATTGTTCCTGTGGCTTTCGGTGTGGGTGGTGGTCACACCGTTTCTGATGAACACCGCGGGCTGGTTGTTGACCGAGTCAGGTCGGCAGCCGTGGATCGTGCAGGGCCTGCAGAAGACGGTCAACGCGAACTCGCCGTCGGTCGGCGCCACCGAGATCTGGATCAGCCTGATCGTGTTCGTCCTGTCCTACATCGTGCTCGGCGCCGCCGACCTGGTGTTGATGTTGCGCTACTCGCGCCACGGCCTGGCGCACGCCGACGCCGAGGCTCGGCAGGGTAGCGACTCGGCCGGCACGCCTGCCCCCGCTCTCACGTACTGATTCGATGCAAATCCACACGATCTGGTTCGTCATCATCGCGGTCCTCTGGGTGGGGTTCTTCGTGCTCGAGGGGTTCGATTTCGGCGTCGGCGCACTACACCGGTTCATCGGCAAGACCGAGATCGAGCGGCGGGTCTGCATCAACACGATCGGCCCGTGGTGGGACGGGAACGAGGTGTGGCTGATCGTGGCCGGCGCGTCGATGTTCGCCGCCTTCCCGGCGTGGCACGCAACGATGTTCTCGGCGCTCTACCTCGCGATCGTGCTCCTACTCGTCGCGCTGTTCGCGCGCGGGGTCTCGTTCGAGTACCGGGGAAAGCGCGACAGCCACCGCTGGCAGACGGGATGGTCCTGGGCGCTGACGATCGGCAGCATCGTGATCCCGCTGATCATCGGCGTCGCGCTCGGCGATCTCCTCCACGGCCTCCCGATCGACTCCGGGCACGAGTTCACGGGGAACTTCTTCAGCCTCCTGACCGGGTACGGGCTGATGACCGGCGTGACGCTGCTCGTGCTGTCGCTGCTCCACGGCGCGACGTTCCTCGCGCTGCGCACCACCGGCGAGATCCGCCATCGCGCCCACGCGGCGGCGCGGTCGATCGGGATCGTCGCGATCCTCGTCAACCTCGCCTGGGTCGTCTGGACGCTGGTCGTGATCGGCGGCGGCACCGTGCCGGAGCCGACCCAGATCTTCGGGGTGCTCGCAGTGATCATCGCCCAGCGGCTCGCCAGCGCCGAAAACGACGGCTGGGCGTTCGTCGCCTCGGGGTTCGGCATCGCCGCCTTAGTCGGCCAGATCTTCATCGCGCTGTACCCGAACGTAATGGTCTCCAGCACCAACCACGCCTACAACCTCACCGTCAGCAACGCCGCCGCGGGCCACTACGGCCTAGTCGTCATGACCGTCGTCGCGGTGCTGTTCTTCCCGATCGTGCTCCTCTACCAGGGCTGGTCATTCCACGTCTTCCGCCGGCGCGTGAGCACACCCCCAACCCCATCCGGCTGAGGAGCACGATGCGCGCACTCGATCCGCGCCTGCTGGGCCGCACGAGGTCGGCGCGGCCGCTGCTCGCGGCCGACGTCGCGCTTGGGGTGGGAACCGCCCTGGCGCTGCTGCTACAGGCGACGATGCTTGCGCGGATCGCCGCCCGGGCGTTCGATGGCGCACCGCTGCACGCGTTAGGGCCGGAATTCGAACTGCTCGTGATCGCGTTCGTAATCCGGGGTGCGTGCGCCTGGGGGATGGAGGTCGCCGGACGGCGGGCCGCATGGAGTGTCCTCTCGGAACTCCGCCTGGCGGTGGTCGAGAAGCGGCTGCGGGCACAGCCCACATCGATCGACAGCACCGACGGTGCCGAGATCGCCACCGTCGCCGTGCAGGGAGTTGAAGCGCTCGAGGGATACTTCGCGCGCTATCTGCCGCAGGTGATCCTCGCCGCCGTGGTTCCGTTCCTCGTGATCGCCTGGGTGGCCTTCGTGGACCTGGAGGCCGCGGTGATCATGCTGCTGACGCTCCCGCTCGTGCCGGTCTTCATGTGGCTCATCGGCTCATACACCGAGCAGGTGACGCGGGAACGATGGCACGCGCTCCGGCAGCTCTCGATCCATTTCCTCGACGTGGTGCGAGGTCTGCCGACGCTGCGGGCGTTCGGGCGAGCCCGTGAGGAGGCCGCCACCGTGGGCGAGGTCAGTGAGCTTTATCGCCGGGCGACGATGGAAACCCTTCGCATCAGCTTCCTGTCCGGGTCCGTGCTCGAGTTGGCGGCCACGCTCGGAGTGGCACTCGTCGCGGTGACCGCCGGAGTGCGACTCGTGGACGGCGGGCTCGGACTGCAGGCGGGACTGACCGTGATCGTGCTCGCGCCGGAGCTGTACGTGCCGTTCCGTCGGCTCGGCGCCGAGTACCACGCGAGCGCGGACGGGCTGGCCGTAGCCGACCGCTTATTCGCGCTGCTCGACGCCCCGGCGGACACAGGGCCCGGTGGTCTAAAACTCGCGCCGAGCTCCGCGCGAGCGCCGGTCAGGTTCGAGCGGGTGTCATTCGCCTACCCGGCCCGTCCTGTCCCGGTTCTCGACGGATTCGACCTGGAGCTTTCGCCCGGCGAGGCGGTGGCGCTGGTTGGCGAAAGCGGCGCCGGCAAGAGCACCGTCGCCGCGCTCCTGCTCGGCCTGGTCGAGCCGACGAGCGGTGCGGTCAGCATCGGCGGCACGGACCTTCGGAAGTGTCAGCTGGACGCGTGGCGGCGCTCCGTCGCGTGGGTGCCCCAGCATCCGACGCTGTTCCGGGCCACCGTGGCGGAGAACATCCGGCTCGGCGATCCGGACGCATCCGAACGGATGGTGCTCGAGGCCGCCGCGCTCGCCGGCGCGGACGAGTTCATCCGGGCGTTGCCTGATGGCTACGGGACGCTGGTCGGTGACGGGGCCCGATCCCTCTCACCCGGCGAGCGCCGCCGGATCGGGCTCGCCCGAGCTTTCGTGAGAGACGCACCGCTTGTGGTCCTCGACGAGCCGACGGCCGATCTGGACCCGAAGAGCGTCTGGGTCGTCGCGAACGCGGTGGGGCGGTTGCGGGTGGGGCGAACGATGCTCGTGATCGCGCACCGGCCGGAGCTTGTCCAGATCGCTGACCGGGTGGTTCGCCTAATCGACGGGGTCGCCGTGCCCCAGGAAGGCAGTAAGGCAGCGTGACTCGGACATTGCCCGCGCTTCTGAGGCTGGCGAAAGCGCCGCGGTTGCGGCTCGCCTGGGCTGTGCTGCTCGGCGCGCTGACCATCCTGTTCGGCGTGGGCTTGATGGCGACGGCCGGCTATCTGATCTCGCGGTCGGCCGAGCGCCCGGAGATCCTGTCGTTGATGGTGGCGATCGTGGCGGTGCAATTCTTCGGCATCGGCCGCCCGGTCCTGCGCTATCTCGAGCGGCTCGCCTCCCACGACATGACCCTCAGGGTGCTGGGCGGGCTCCGGGCGCGCTTCTTCGAGCGCATCGAGCCGCTGGCACCCGCGGAGCTCGACTGCTACCGCAAGGGCGACCTGCTTTCGCGGATGGTCGCGGACGTGGATGCGCTTCAGAACCTGTATCTCCGCGGAGTCGAGCCCGTGGTGATCGCGGTCCTGGCCGGAGGTGTCTCGGTCGGGGTCGCCGCCGGGTTGCTCCCCGCCGCGGGGCTCGTGCTGTTCGCCGGTCTGCTCGCCGGCGGCGTCGCCGTGCCCGCCCTCGCCGGATTTCTGGGGACCCGGGCCGGGCGCCGGCAAGCGGCGGCGCGCGGGCAGCTCTCCGCCGAGCTCGTCGAGCTGATGCGGGCCGCGCCCGAGCTCGTCGCGTTCGGCGCCGACCAAGCCGGGCTCGAGCGCGTGCGCGCCGCCGACCACTCGCTCGTCAAGCTGGCCCGCCGCGACGCGCTGGTCGCGGGCGTGGCCGACGGCCTCGGATTGGTGGTGACGGGGGCTACCATGGCCGGGGTCCTCGCCGTCGCGGTTACCGCATCCGCGGGGCACGGGCTGGATCGTGTGCTGATCGCGACCCTGGCCCTGCTCGCGCTCGCCTCGTTCGAGGCCGTGACCCCACTGGCCGGAGCCGCGCGCGAGCTGTCGGCCACACTTGCCGCCGGCCGGCGGATCCTCGAGCTCACCGGTCGCGACGCCGCCGTGCGCGACCCCGAGAGGCCGGCTCTCGTTCCCAGCTGGCCGTTCGCGGTGGCGCTCGAAGATGTCCGCGCCCGGTACCCGCACGAGCAGCGCCCCGCGGTCGACGGCGTGCGCCTCCGGCTCGAGCCGGGCGAGCGGGTGGCGCTCATCGGACCCAGCGGCGCCGGCAAGACCACAGTCACGAACCTGCTCCTGCGCTTCCTCGATCCCGAGCATGGACGCGTGACTGTGGGCGGACGGGACCTGCGCGAATACCGTCAGGCTGACATCCGCGGCGTGATCGCGGTGGCGGGCCAGGAGTCGCACCTGTTCTCGGCCAGCATCCGCGACAACGTCCGCCTCCCACGTCCCGACGCGAGCGAGGAGGAGATCGAGCGGGCGCTCCGGCGTGCACGGATCTGGGATTGGGTCGATCAGCTTCCCGACGGGCTCGACACGTCGGTTGGCGAGCAGGGTCGCGAGCTGTCCGGGGGTCAGCGTCAGCGAATCGCCCTGGCCCGCGCGTTGCTCACCGACGCACCCGTCTTGGTGCTCGACGAGCCAACCGCGCACCTCGACCCGGTTACTGCGAGCGAGCTCGTCCGCGACGTGTTCTCGGCCGCCGCGGAACAGACCGTGCTGCTGATCACCCACCGATCCGAAGGGCTCGATCTCGTCGACCGGGTGGTCACGCTATGACTACACTGGCCGCCGAGGGCCGCATCGTCCCGCATCCCTCGGCAACGTTCCGTTACGGCGCCGTCTTCGCGATCGTTCTCGCGCTGCTCCTGTTCCAGGTCCTGGCGCCCGATGCCGACTGGGCACGCGCCCTCTCGGTGGCTCTCGTCGGCGCGGCACTCGCCGTCGCAGTCGGGACTTCGCGGGCACGCGGTCCGGTGCGCCGGGCACGAGCGCTCGTCGTGAGTGGTGTCGCTGCCATCGTGGTCATCGGCATCGCCGCGGGCGTCTTATCCACCGCAGCGGCGTTCCTGGTCGGCACCCTGCTGCTGGCGTCCATCCCCGTCGCTCTGGGCGGGGGCCTGCTGCGACTCATCAAGACTGACGGTGTCACCCTCCAGGCGGTGGCGGGGGCACTGGCGATCTACCTGCTCGGGGGCCTGCTGTTCGCCTCCGCCATCTCGTTCTGCGCCGCGGTCCAGAACGGCCATTTCTTCACTCAAGGCGCCCACGTGTCCAATGGCGACCGCGTCTACTACTCATTCACCGTCCTGACCACAACCGGGTTTGGCGACTACACCACCGCGACGCCGGTAGGTCACGCGCTCGCCGTATTCGAGATGTTGACCGGACAGCTCTACCTGGTGACCGTGATCGGGGTTCTCGTCGGTAACTTCGCAGGAAGGAGGCGAACATGAGAAGCATTCAATGGCCCGTCCGAAGCGTGCTGGCGGGGACTGCCGGCACCGCCGCTTTGTCGCTCGCGTACGTAGCGGAGCGACGGCTGCGGCCACGCCACCGCGGGTCACTCGACTACGACGACTCGCTCGTACCCGGCAAGATCGTCGCATCGATCATGCACCTGCCGCACGTGACTGCTCGGGAGGACCGAGACATCGGCTGGACCTTGCGCTGGAGCTACGGCTCCGCGTTCGGTCTGTGGCACGGCCTGCTGCGCAGAAGGATTCCCGAGCCGTGGGCGAGTGCGATCTTCGGGGGCACGCTGATGAGCGCGACGTTCTCGCTGTTCCCGCTGTTGGGGCGGACCCCACCGCCATGGCGCTGGCCGCCCGACGTGATGGCGACGTGCCTCTGCACCCACGTCGCGTACGTCGCCGCGGTCGCTGCTATGGACGACAGAGTGCGCCGGCTGGGTCCCTGACGTTGCTCCAGCTGCGGGTGTTCGGAGCCGCACCGGCAATGGATGATGTGGCGGAGCGCCTGCAGAGGATCCCGGGCTCTCGACACGTGATCCGCATGGGCGATGGAGACCTGGGGTCGGCGGTCGTGACCGCCGACCTCTTGGATGACGCGGTCGACGGAGCGCTCGAGCAAGTGAGCCGCCTCGGCGTGCCGGTCGAAGACGTGCTGCTGGTGCGCATGGACACGATTGGTCCTTCGGTGGCTCAGCGTCCGCTCGCGACCGTGGTGTGGGCCGACATGCTGAGCCAGGCGAGCGCAAATGCCCGCCCGATCGCGCGCTACCTGATGTTCATGCTCACGGCGGGTGTGATCGCCGCTTTCGGCGTGATCTACTCGCAAGTGACCCTCATCGTTGGCGCGATGGCGATCAGTCCCGACACGCTGCCGGTCACCGCGGCCGCGACCGCGCTCGTACTGTCTCGGTGGCAACTGGCGGCGCGCGCCGTGTTCGCCTTGATCGCCGGCCTCGGTGTGGCCTGCCTGGTGGGAGGGGTGCTGACCTTTGCTTTGAACCAGCTCGAGCTCCTGCGGGAGGGCTTTCAAGTGGGGACGAGTTTTCTGCAGGGCCTCTCCACCGTCAACATCTCGACACCGATCGTCGCTTTCGCCGCCGGCGTGGCGGCGATACTCGCGCTCGAGACCCGGGCCAGCTCTGCCGTTGGCGTGGCGATCTCCGTGAC
>DATBYI010000081.1:0-18859 GCA_036513815.1 Solirubrobacteraceae bacterium | reverse complement strand
TTGACTGTCCCCGGTTTTCGCACCCTCATCCTTGGCAGCCACGCTCTTAAGCGCCGCAGCCGCGACGCCATTCCACCCGGCATCCGTGCCGGGCGGGGCCGGGATCGCTGGCGGCGTCCCCACCACCTGACCTCGGAGTCGTGCAAATTCCGCCATTCCAGGACGGTCGAGGCGCTGGTGACGGATAGCGCCTTGGGGAGAGGCGAAATCCGGTTGCTGCGGGGGGGCGCCCGGCCCGATGGCGGAAATTGCCCCGCCATGCGATCCCGTCCGGGGGCCGCGCGCGATCGCGTCGGACGGCTCGACCGCGTCCGGGGGCCTCGCGCGACCGCGTCCGGGGCTTCGCGCGACCGCGTCGGGGGCCTCTCGCGATTCCGTCCGGACGGGGTCGTACGGCCCCACGGACGCCGAGCTAAGCGAGGCCCGATCACACGGTGCGCTGATACGAACGGAACGCGTTCGTCGCGAAGGCCAGGCAGACCACCAGCAGCCCGGCCAGGAAGCCCGCGCGGGACGCGGCCAGGCCCCAGTCGGGGTGCGACGAGGTCGCGGTCCGGCCGGCCACGACGGCCCAATTGACCGGGTTGAAGTCCGCCACGTGCTGCATCCACTTGGGGATCAGGTCGGCGGCGAGGAAGGTCGAGGACAGGAACGTGAGCGGCAGCAGGATGAACTGCGTCGCGCCGATCAGCGCCTCCTCCTGGCGCATGATCAGCCCGAACCCGTTCGACAGGGCGCCGAACGTCGCGCCGAGGAGAGCCGAGACCGCGAACAGCACGGCCACGCCCCCTACGCCGCCGTGGAACGACGCGCCGGCGATCAGCGCCAGCGCGACGATGATGAGCGACTGGATCACGACGACCACGGCTTCCTTGAGGATGCGTCCGGCGATCAGCGCCTCACGCCGGACGGGCGAGACGAGGAATCGAGCCGTGACGCCCCGGTTGAGGTCCTCGATCATCGCCATCCCGCTCCAGGCCGCGTTGAACATCGCGGTCATCACGACCACGCCGGGCGCGAGGAACGCGACGTAGGAGTGAGTGTGGAAGCCGGGGATCTCGATCACGCGCTTGAACAGCGCGCCGAACAGGAACAGCCAGATGACCGGCTGTACGAGGGTCACGGCCACGAACCAAGGCTGGCGCCACAGCTCGCGAAGATGCCGCAGGGTCATGTAGAGGGTGTGCCGGATCACGGTCATCGCTTGTCCTCCACCTGCTCGGCCTCGGCCGCGTCGAAGGTACGGCCGGTGTACTTGAGATAGACGTCGTCGAGCGAGGGCCGCGCGACGCGCACCGAGGCAACGCCGACGCCGTGGCTCTCGAGGGCCTGGAGCACCTGTGGCACGGCGCGCCCGCCGTCGTCGGCGCGAGCGCGGAGCGCGCGTCCTTCGACCGAGACGTCCCGGACGGCGTCCAGGGCCGCCAGCGCCCGGCTCGCTGAGCCGTTGTATTCGCGGTCGAGGTCGACGTGGATCGCGTCGCCGCGCAGCTCGCGCTTGAGCTCCTCCGGAGTGCCCTCGGCGACGATCTTCCCGCGGTCGACGATGGCGACGCGCCCGGCCAGCTGGTCGGCCTCTTCGAGGTAGTGGGTGGTCAGCAGCACCGTCTTGCCGCGCTCCGCCGCCAGCGCCCCGATCTCGGACCACATGTCGGCGCGGACCTCGGGATCGAGGCCCGTGGTCGGCTCGTCGAGGAAGAGGACCGCGGGGTCGTGGACGAGCGCCATCGCGATGTCGAGGCGACGCTGCATCCCACCGCTGTAGCCCTTGGCGATGCGATCGGCGGCCGCGTCCAGCCCGAACCGGTCGAGCAGCTCGTGCACGCGCTGCTCGAGCGCGGGCCCCCGCAGTCCGTAGATCTGGCCCTGGAGGCGCACGTTCTCGCGCCCGGTGGCCTGGATGTCGACCGCCGACCCCTGCGCCACCACGCCGATCGTCCGGCGCACGCCGTCCGCGTCGGCGAGCACGTCGAGCGAGGCCACGCGGGCGATGCCGGCGTCCGGCTTGGCCAGCGTGGTGAGGATCTTCACCGCGGTCGACTTGCCGGCGCCGTTGGGGCCGAGCAGGGCGAATACGCTGCCCGGAGCGACGGCAAAGGACAGGCCGTCCAGTGCCGTCACCCCCTTCGGGTATGTCTTCACGAGACCCTCGGCCTCGATTGCGCGTTCCACTACTTATACCTCCGAGATAAAATTCGCTTACTCGGCAAGTATCTTAGTAACTAAAAGATTTAGATGTCAAGAGACCACACCCCCGAACGCGAAGAGCTCTACGACGAGCTGGGTGCCGAGGTCCGCGCCAACCAGCGGGCGACGGACGTGGTCGACGAGCTCGTCACCCAGATCCTCGGGGTAAATCGGACCGACGCCCGGTGCCTCGACATCCTCGACGAGCATGGGAGCATGAGCGCGGGCGACCTGGCCGAGGCGAGCCGTCTCAGCACGGGAGCGATCACGGCGGTGATCGACCGGCTCGAACGCGCCGGCCTCGCCCGCCGCGTGCCCGATCCGGCCGACCGGCGGCGGGTGCTCGTCGAGCTCACGCCCAAGGCCAACGAGACCGCCTTGGAGCTGATGGTCAAGCCGATGATCGAGCTGTGGCAGCCGCTCGGGGACCGCTACAGCGAGGACGAGCTGCGCCTGTTCATCGATTTCACCCGGCGCGGGCGCGAGCTCCAGGAGCGCCACGCCGAGTGGCTACGAGAGCGTCTGAGGCGTCAGAGCTCGCGAACGTCGGCGCCCTGAGGCTCGAAGCGGGCGCGCATCACCGTCGCCCACCCTCGTGTCTCCGGGCGTAGCTGGTCGATCACCGCACCGGTCTGGTCGTAGCGGCACCACACGAGCACGGTCGGGCCGGCGCCGGAGATCGTCGCGCCCAGCGCGCCGAGGCCGTGCGCATGCTCGAGGAGCCTGGCCGACCGGGGGTAGAGGTGGGCGCGGAGCGGCTGGTGCAGGCGGTCGCGCAGGCCGGCGGCGATCAGGTCCCAGTCCGAGGTGACCACGCCGATCATCAAGAGCGACGCGTGGGCGATGTTGAACACGGCATCGTGAAGCGGAACGACGTCCGGGAGCGCCGTGCGCGCGTGGTCGGTGGCGACGGCTACGTGCGGGACGACGAGGACCGCCTCGAGACCGGCCGGCGGCTCGAACCGGTGGATCTCCGCCCCGTCGTAGACGACGAACCCACCTCGCAGCGCGGCGGCGATGTTGTCGGAATGGCCTTCCAGCTCGGCGCCGAGCGCGCGGACGTCGGCGTCGAGCTCGAACAGGTGATCGGCCGCGAGCAGGCCGGCCACGATCGCGGCCGCGCTCGAGCCCATGCCCCCCGACAGGGGGATGTCCGAGGTGATCGTGAACTCGAAGCCGTCGGCTGGATGGAGCCGCTCAAACGCCCTGATCACGAGGTTCGTCCGGTCGCGGGGGACGTCCAGGTCGGTGTGCACGGCGAACGTCCCGGTCTCCCGGACCTCGAGCTCGAGGTGGAGCGAGAGCGCGGCTCCGAACGTGTCGAAGCCCGGCCCGAGGTTGGCCGAGGAGGCCGGAACGCGGACCACGCGCCGGCGCGACAGACCGGCGCTCACCCGAGCACCGCGCGCTCGATCGCGCCCAGCTCGGGGTCGCAGGGCACGACGGCGCCCGCGTGCTCGAGCGCGGTCTGCGGATCCTTCAGCCCGTGGCCGGTCAGCACGCACACCACGCGGTGGACGTCTTCGCCCGGGCCGTGGACGAGCAGCCCGGCGACGCTGGCGGCCGAGGCGGGCTCGCAGAAGACACCCTCGGTCGCGGCCAGGAAGCGCCAGGCGGCGAGGATCTCGGCGTCGCTCACGGCCTTGACCGCGCCACCGCTCGAGGTCATCGCGTTCATCGCCTCCTCCCAGCGGGCCGGGTTGCCGATCCGGATCGCGCTCGCCACCGTCTCGGGGTGCTCGACGGGCTTGCCGAGCACGAGCGGCGCGGCGCCGGCGGCCTGGAAGCCACACATCCGCGGTCGCTGACCGACCTCGCTAAAGCCCTTCCAGTACGAGGTGATGTTGCCGGCGTTGCCGACCGGGATGCACAGCGCGTCGAGCTCGCCGGCGAGGTCCTCGACGATCTCGAACGCGGCGGTCTTCTGGCCCTCGATCCGGAAGTCGTTGACCGAGTTGACGAGCGAGATCGGGTGGCGGTTGACGAGCTCGCGCACCAGTTTGAGCGCCTCGTCGAAGTTGCCGCGGAGCGCGACCACCCGAGCGCCGTGCATCAGGGCCTGGGCGAGCTTGCCGGTGGCGATCTTGCCCTCGGGGACGATCACCACGCCCGTCAGCCCGGCCTTGGCCGAGTAGGCGGCGGCGGAGGCGGCCGTGTTCCCCGTCGAGGCGCAGATGACCGCCTCGGCGCCCTCACGGACCGCGGCCGACACGGCGCACGTCATCCCCCGGTCCTTGAACGAGCCCGTCGGGTTGGCGCCCTCGATCTTCAGCCACACCTCGAGGCCGGCCTTCTCGGACAGCCGCTCGGCCAGGATCAGCGGCGTCGAGCCCTCGTCGAGCGAGACGACGGGGTCTCCCGCGTCGAACGGCAGCCGTTCTCGGTAGCGCTCGATGATCCCCGGCATGGGGCAGGAGGATGTCAGAGCGGGCGAGTCGGAACCGCCCGGACCTCGACGTGCACCGTCGAGCTCGCCGGGTTAGGCGACCTCGAGCACGACCTTGCCGGTCGCCCCGCGGCCGTCGAGAAGCGCGAGCGCCTCGCCCGCCCGCTCGAACGGGAACCTCGCCCCGACGATCGGGCGCACGAACCCCTCCTCGATGAGCCGGCCGATCGCCTCGCCGATCTCGCGGTTGAGTTCGGGCTTTCGCATCACGAAGTTGCCCCATCCGGCGCCGATCACCTCGGTGTTCGCGAGCAGCAGCCGGTTGACCCGAACCTCGGGGATGGAGCCCCCGGTGAACCCGACCACGACAACGCGGCCGCCCTCGCGCAGCGAGCGCAAACTGTCGGTGAAGCGGTCGCCGCCGACCGGGTCGATCACGATGTCGACGCCGCCTTGGGAGAGCTCCTTGGCCTCGTCCTTCCACGGACCGTCGCTGCGCACGACCTCGTCGGCGCCGGCATCGCGCGCCACGCGCTCCTTCTCGTCGGTCGAGACGACCGCGATCGTCTTGGCGCCGAGTCCCTTCGCGATCTGGAGGCTGGCCGTGCCGACCCCTCCGGCTGCGCCGTGCACGAGCACGGTCTCGCCCTCGATCAGGCGGCCACGAGTCACGAGCGAGAAGAACGCCGTGTGGTAGTTGAGGACGAGGCCGGCGCCCTGGGCGAAATCGAGCTCGTCGGGGAGCTTGAAGGTGAAGAACGCGGGCGACACGGCGACCTCGGCCCAACCGCCGAGCATGCAGAACGCGGCAACGCGATCGCCGGGGCTGACGCCGGAGTCCGGGGGCGCCGAGCGCACCACGCCGCCCACCTCGCTTCCCGGGACGAACGGCAGCTCGGGCTTGACCTGGTACTCGCCGCGGGTCTGCAGGAGCTCCGGGAACGACACGCCGGCGGCGTGGACGTCGACGAGCACGCCCTGCCCCGGCGTCGCCGGGTGCGAGGCCTCGGGCTCGGGGACGTCCTCGACGACTTGCAGCGCCGTCTGCGGGCCGGTGAGCTCGACGATCTGGACCGCCCTCATCGACGCGGCACCCTAACCGAACTGCTCCTCGATCACCCGGATGGCCCGCGGTGGCGCCCGCAGGACCTCGAGCCGGGCCAGCTCAGCCATGGCCGAGGAGAAACGCGACTCGAGCACCGGGTGGACGACCATCACGAGCCGGGCCTGCTCGCCCAGCCCGCGCTGGACGACCGACTTGACCGACACGTCCTGCTCGGCGAGGACCTGCGCCACCGCCGCGAGGACACCGGGCTCGTCGGCCACCTCGAGGTGCAGATAGAACGCCGACACCACGTCGGCGACGATCTCGAGCACGCGGGAGGTCGGTGGCGTCGAGGCCGGCGGGATCATCGCGCTGATCACGTCGCCGAGGACGGCGCTCGCGGTCTGGGGGCCTCCGGCCCCAGGCCCCGACATCGTTATCTCGGTGATCGCCTCGGACTCGACGGTGACGGCGTTGAACGGCCCGCTGACCGACGCCAGCGGGTGCTGCGGGTACAGGAACGCCGGATGCACCCTCACGCTGAGGCCCGGTCCGATCCGCTCGGCCGTACCGATCAGCTTCAAGACCAGGCCCAGCTCGTCCGCGTAGGCCAGGTCATCGGGCTGGATGTGCTCGATCCCCTCGTAGCGGACCTGGTCCAGGTGGACCGGCGTGTCGAACGCGAGACGGGCCAGGATCGCCATCTTGGCCGCCGCGTCACGGCCGTCGACGTCCTCGGCCGGATCGGCCTCGGCGTACCCGAGCCGCTGGGCCTCCGCGAGAGCCTCCTCGAACGTCATCCCGGTCCGCGCCATCTCGGTCAGGATGAAGTTCGTCGTGCCGTTGACGATCCCGTGTACGCGCTCGATCGTCGCGCCGGCGAGTGACTCCGTCAGCACGCGGATCACGGGAACGACCCCGGCCACGGCTCCCTCGAAACGCAGCTGAACCCCGCACGAGCGCGCGACATCCCACAGCTCCTCGCCGTGCTGGGAGAGGAGCTGCTTGTTCGCGGTCACGATGTGCCGTCCGGCCCGCATCGCGCGCAGCAGGTAGTCGCGCGTCGGGTCGATCCCGCCCATCAACTCGACGATCAGGTCCGAGCCCTCGAGCAGCTCGTCGAACGACCCCGAGCGGCGCGTCATGACCCCGGACAGCTCCGGCCGCAGGCCGGTCAGCCGCTCGATCCGCTCGGCGTGCGCGGGCAGCAGCGAGGCGAACGCCGACCCGACCGTGCCGTGGCCGAGCAGCCCGATCCGGAAGACACGAGGGGGGTCGGCGGCGCCTGAAGGCGGCGCCTTGGGATCAGAGGACGTCACGGACAACCAGGTCCTCGTAGGTCTCGCGGCGGACCACGACCCGCGCGTCGCCGTCGCGACAGAAGATCACGGGCGGACGCGGGACGCCGTTGTAGTTGTTGGCCAGCGAGAAGCCGTACGCCCCGGTCACGGGCGTCGCGATCACGTCGCCGGGGGCGGGGTCGGCCAGCCACACGTCGCGCACGATCACATCACCCGACTCGCAATGCTTTCCGGCCAGCTTGCAGCGCTCGCCGGCGGCGGCCAGCGCCCGGTCGGCCACAAGCGCCTCGTACTTCGAGCCGTACAGCATCGGGCGCAGGTTGTCCGACATGCCCCCGTCGACCGCGACCCACGTCGAGACGTTGCGCTTGACCGTCTCCACCGTGTAGAGCGTCACGGTCGAGTTCGCCACCACGGCGCGCCCCGGCTCGAGCAGCAGCCGCTTATCGGCGCCGAGCGCGGAATGCACGGTGGACACGATCGCATCCACGTAATCCGCGATGGCGGGCGGCTCATCCGAGGACAGATACGCCACGCCGAGCCCGCCGCCCACGTTGTAGACGGGGAAGTCGCCGAGCGCGGCCAGCGTCCGGACGGCGGCGCGGAACGGCTCGAGCTCGAGCAGCTGCGACCCAATGTGGAAGTGCAGCCCGACCAGCGCCAGGTGCGGGGCGCCGGAGATCCGATCGATCGCCTCGCGCGCCGCGTCGGGCGCGAACCCGAACTTCGAATCGGCCTGCCCGGTCGAGATCGCGTGGTGCGTGTCCCCCGCCACCCCCGGCGTGATCCGGATCAGCACCTCCTGGCGGCGTCCCAGCTCAGCCACGACGCCTTCGAGCCGCGAGAGCTCGTCAAGCGAGTCGATCACGATGTGCCCGACGCCGGCCTTCACCGCCTCGCGCAGCTCCTGCGCCGACTTGGCATTGCCGTGGAAGTAGATCCGCGCCGGGTCGAACCCCCCGCGCAGAGCGAGGTACAGCTCACCGCCCGAGGCGACGTCGCACGCCAGCCCTTCCTCGGCGAGCAGCCGGTACACGGCGGTGCACGGGAACGCCTTGGAGGCGAACAGGACGTCGTAATCGGCGTGGCGGGCGCCCACCGCCTCGACGAACGCGCGAGCGCGCCCGCGCAGGTCGTCCTCCGCCACCACGTAGGCCGGGGTGCCGAACTCGCGGGCCAATTCCACCGCGTCGCAGCCGCCGATCTCGAGCCGGCCATGCTCGTTGACACGCGATCCGACGGGATAGACCGAGGAGAGCGTCGAGGTGGCGGTCATGCGGCCGTCGATCATGCCATGCCTGAGGGCTCGCGGACCCGGACGGTTCGCGGACCCTGCCATCATCGACGCGTGCCCCGACCTCGCCCGGTCACGGTAGAGCTGCCGAGCGAGATGGGCATGCACGACGGCCTCGCCTACTCGCTGTGGCTCCCGAAACAACCGCCGCGCGGTGGCGTCGTCGTGCTGCACGGGGCCGGGTCCTGCAAGGAGAACCACCACGACTTCGCCCGCGCCGCCCTCGGCGCCGGCCTGGCCGCGATCGCCTTCGATCAGCGCGGCCACGGCGAGAGCGAAGGCCCGCTCGACGGCCGCGCGCTTGAGGATGTGGTCACGATGGCCACGCTGCTCCGCGGGCACCTGAACGACCCGCGGTCACCGCTCGCCCTGCGCGGCTCGAGCATGGGCGGCTACCTATCGCTCATATGCGCCGCCCCGGCCGGCGCCGCGGCGGTCGTGGCGATCTGCCCGGCGAGCGCGGACGGACTCCGCCGCGGGCTGGCCCTCGGCCGGTTCACCTTTGCGGCTGACGAGCCCGCCCTCGACGCGTTCCTGGCCGCCCACGACGAGCGGGACGCGGTCTCAGCGCTCGACGTCCCCGTCCTGCTCCTGCACGCCGAGGGCGACGAGCAGGTCCCGGTCGAGCATTCGCGCGAGCTGGCTGAGCTCGCGCGCTCGCCGCGAAGCCGCCTGATCGCCGTGCCGGGCGGGCATCACCGCTCGGTCCAGCACGACCCCGACCTCCAGGCCGCGAGCATCCGCTTCATCGAGCAGGCGCTCGCGGCGAAGTTCCGTCAGTGACCGGCCACCCCGGACAGCTCGCCGGCGATCGTCCGCGTCACACCGCCGACGGCCGTGGCCGCGCCCGAACCAGTCGCGCTCACGGCGCCTCCCACCGACGGGTTGATGGCGCCGACCGCGCCACCGACCGCGCTCGTCGTGTGCTTGACGCCCGAGCTCAGCTTTCCTCCCGCGCCAGACACCACAGTTCCGAGCGCCCCGGTGACGTTGTGCACGACCTGCTGCGGCGGTGGCGCCGCGACGGGGACAGGCGAGCTCGGGGCCGGGCCCGAGCCGCAGCTGGCGCATCCGGGCGTCCCTAACGCGCCGCCACCGCCCGGCGCAGAAGACGTCCCGGTCGGACGCGAGGTGGAGGCGGGCGCCCCCACCGACCGGTGCGTCCCGGCCCCGACGGCCCCGCCGGCGCCCCCGACACCGCCACCGCGGCCGCCCGCCCCGGCGAGACCGCCGGGTCCGGCCGTTCCGGCGACGAAGGCGAGCCGGCGGCCGAGCGGCGACGTGGCGGCCGGCGCAGAGCGCGGCGAGACGACGACCTCCCCGGGTGAGGGCTGGGCGGCGACGTGCGGCCAGCCCCGGTAGGCGACGAGCGCGCTGGCTACGATGAACATAAGCGCCGCCCCGGCGAGCAGGGACCCGCTGGTGCCGATGCCCGCGAGGTAGGCGCGAGTGGCACGGGCAAGCCTCCCGGCTCGGCCGAGGGCGCGCAGGCCATCAGGCATTTCCCGCAGGTGCCTCACTTCTGCGGTTCATATTTCCCTTTCACGGACCCCTTATCCCCGTCTGCCAAGATTAATCCAACATGGCCCGTAATACCTCATTCGGCCGCGACACCGGGCTTCAGGCCCGGATGTTGCTGACCCTGTTCCTGCTCGGCCTGGTCTATGCCGTCCTAGTAGCCGCGCTGATCGCCGCCGGCGCCGGCGCCGTCACGATCGCGATCGTGGCCGCCGCGCTGTTCGCGGTCCAGCTGTTCAGCTCCGACAAGATCGCCCTGTACTCGATGGGCGCGCGCGAGGTGGGGCCGAACGACGGCGAGCAGGCGCACCGGCTCCACGCGATCATCGAACGCCTGTGCATCCAGGCGAACGTGCCCAAGCCGCGCGTGGCGATCGCCATGACGCCGATGCCGAACGCGTTCGCGGTCGGACGCTCGCCCAAGAGCGCCACCGTATGCGCGACGGCGGGCATCCTCGATCTGCTGAGCGACGCCGAGCTCGAAGCGGTGCTCGGGCACGAGATCACCCACGTCGTCAACCGTGACGTCGTGGTCATGACCGTGGCCAGCTTCTTCGCCTCGATCGCCGCCTTCATCACCCAGTGGGGCTTCTTGTTCGGCGGCGGCTTCGGCGGCAACAACCGCAACAACAACAACGGGAACAACTTCTTCTTCGTCGTGATCCTGGTGTCTGCCGCGGTGTACGTGGTCTCGTTCCTGCTCTTGCAGGCACTCTCGCGCTACCGCGAGTTCGCCGCCGACCGCGGCTCGGCCATCATCACCGGTCGGCCCAGCGCGCTGATCAGCGCGCTGCTGAAGATCGACAGCGGCATGAACCGCATCCCGCAGCGCGATCTGCGCTCCACACCGAGCGAGCTGGCCGCGTTCTACATCTTCCCGCCCAAGGCCAAGCAGACGATCGGCAACCTGTTCTCGACCCACCCGCCGCTGGCGGCGAGGATCGCTCGGCTTCAGCGCCTCGAGGCGCAGCTCCAGGGCACCGCGTAAGTCAGACCGCGTGGGCTTCCTCGATGTCCTGACCGGCAAGCGTAAGCTGGCCAAGCCAGCGCCGGACAGGCTTTTCGCGATCAGCACCGCCTACGTCACGATGGAGACCGGGCTCGGGACGAGCACGCGGGGCACGGCCGCGATCGTCTTCCAGCCGCTCGCCACGGCTGATTTCGACGCGATCGTGCGCGACATGGAGGAGGTGGTCAAGGCGACCGCCACCGACAGCGGCAGCGGCACGACCGTGACGAGCTCGGACGATCGCTACGGCTTCCGCTGGCTCGTGCTCCGGGGCAGCGACTTCGACGACCTCGTGGTGGGGATCAACGCGGTCTCGACCGCGCTCGAGGCCGGCGGCTACGGGGAGCGCCTCCTGTGCGCGGTGTTCGCCTTCGAGGACTCGCACAAACGGCCGCTTTACTGGATCTACAACTACAAGCGCGGGATGTTCTATCCGTTCGCGCCGGCCGGTACAGGCGAGCAGCGCGACAACGAGCGCGAGCTCGTGCTGAAGGCCCAGATCGGCAAGGAGCTGCCGGTCGAGCCCGAGCTCGAGCGCTGGTTCCCCTTGTGGGGAACGCCGATCTAGGCGATGAGACGGCGGCGGCTTATCCGCGCCGTCTGGCTAGCCGCCACACCAGCAGCGCCGCCATGCCTGCGCCGACCACGACGATCGGCACCCAGTGGCTCCGCGCTGACGCCTTGGTGCTCTGCACCCGGCGGTGAACCTGGGCTTTGACGTCGGCCTTGGCGGCCAGCGCCTCGACGGTGTCGCCGAGCTCGCGCCGGGTCTCCTCGATCTCCTCGCGGATCTGCTCGGGGTCCTTGGCCGTGCTCATCGGCTCGGGGTCCTTGGCCGTGCTCATCGCCGCCCCTCCTGCGCCCTGGTCTTCGCGTATTGCACGTCTTCCTTGACGCTCTCGGCGGCCTGCTCGGGCACGGGCGGCGTGGCCTCTTCGACCTCGCGCTTGCCGATCAACGCGAGCGTCGCCGCGATCGATGCGAGTACCGCGGCGACAATCAGGGCCGCCAGCCACGGGGCGAGCGCGGTGGCCAGCGCGAGCACCCCCGCGGCCACCAGCGCGCCCAGCCCGTAAAAGCCGAACGCGCCGGCACCACCGAACATGCCGACGCCGATCCCGGCGCGCTTGCCCTTGGCAGCCAGCTCCGCCTTGGCCAGCTCGATCTCCTGTCTCGCCAGACGGCTGCTCTGCTCAGAGAGCTGCTTGACCAGCTCGGCGAGCGGGGGGTCCGCCGCCGGGCCCGGACCGCGCTCGGTGGTGCTCGACATGTGACTCCCTCCGCTTCGCTCAGCGATCCCCGTTACGTCCGCCCGCCTCAACCTCGGCCTCGGCGGTTGCCGGCTCGCGGCCGGCGGGGCGCTCCTCATCAGGCATCAACTCGTCGTCGTTCAGCCCCTGCTCATGGGCCACGGCTCGCTCCTCGTGCAGGCGGGCCTCGGCCCGCTCGCGCTCGGCGACGGCGCTCGCCAGACGGGCGCGGTGTTCCGCTTCATCCGCACGCCCGGTGCGCGCCTCCGCGGCCTCGCGATGCTCCGTGACGGCCTGCTCGCGCCGCCTGCTCAGCTCGCGGTCGCGTCGGCGCTCGGCGGCGACCCGCCGGCCCCGGGTCAGAGCAAGCACCAGCGCTCCGAGCAGGATTACAACTACGACGATTACGACGATCAGTACGGTGGACATCCTCTCTCCCTCCTTGACGACTATCAGCACTCTTCCCGGCAGCCGCGGCTCGAAACGAGCCGGGGGCGCAGGGTCACCCCTGGCTGACGCGTGAGAGCTACTCCTCGGCGGAGCTGAGCAGCGGCCGGAGCTGACGATGGGCGATCAGCGCCGGGGCGGCGACGACCGCGAGGTTGAACACGCGGTAGGCGAGAACCGCGGCGAGGGCGGGCGCGAGCGGCTCTCGCACCCAGTAGAGCGAGTAGGTCATCAGCACCTCGGTCACGCCGGCGCCCCCGAGCGGAAGCGAGCGACGCGTGGCGGCATACCCGGTCGCGTAGGCGATGATCACCTTGCCGAACCCCGGCGCCAGGCCGAACAGGCGCAGGCCGCCGTAGAAGGCGCCGATGTCCGCTGCCCAGTAGAGCGCGGTGCCGAACCAGGCCGGGAAGTATCGCCTCGGGTTGCTGATGAGCTCGTGCAACACCCCCACTCCCTCGAGCGTCTGGGCGAGCCATTCTCGCCGCTTGCCACGCACCCGCGAGATCCGATCGATCCGCCCGGGAGCGCTCGCCCACAGGCCGAACGCGAAGCCGACCGGGACGGCGACCGCCCACGGCCACAGGAGCGAGGGCAAGATGTTCGCGCCCTGCGCGAGCAGCACGATCGAAACGACGCACGTGAGCGGAGCCAGCACGGCCCACTCGAGGACGCCCAGCGACACCACCCTGACGCGCGCGCTGCGTTCATCCTCGTTCAGCGCTTGCAGCGCCTGCTGGTCGATCCCGAACCCTCCGGAGATCGCGAACGGCCCGAACCCGGCGACGACGACCCGGGCCACCAATGGGAGGGCCATCGGCCTGTGTCCGTGGATGCCGGCGATCGACCGGTAGGCGAGTGCGTACGCCGGATAGGTGAGCAGCGAGGCGCCGGCGATCAGCGCGATCCACGGAGGGTCGATGTTGTCGAACGCGCGCCCGACCGCGTCGGCTCCCGTCGCCCGCGCGATCACCAGGACGGCCACCCCGGCGATGCCGATGGCCAAAGCCGATGTGGCCAGTGGATGCTCTCGCAGCCAGCGCCTCACCCACTGCACGGTAGCCAGCCGGCCACTGTCGGGGCTCACCCGGGCCTAGATTTCGCCAGGTGATCGCAGCGGGCATTCTGGTGGCGTTGACGGCTTCGGTCGCAAATGCGTTCGCGATCGTCTTACAGGCCGGCGAGGATCGGCGCTCACCGACGAGCCAGGCCGGACGCTTCGCCCTGTTCGCGGACCTTCTGCGGCGTCCGCGCTGGGTGGCCGGCACCGGCCTGATGGTGTTCGCTTGGCCGCTTCAGATCCTCGCCCTCGGACTCGCGCCGATCACCGTCGTGCAGCCGACGCTCTCGACCTCCCAGCTCGTACTGCTGGCCGTGGCGCGTCTGAAGCTCCACGAGCAAGTGGGCTGGTTCGAGGCATTCGGTGGCCTCGCGATCGTGACCGGGGTGACGGCGGTGATCGTGTCCGCTCCGCACCACAGCGTGGCCGACCCGCCCGTGGGCCGCGTGGCCGTCACGCTCGCCGTGGTCGGCGTCGGTGCCCTGACCGCCTACCTGTTCGGACGGCTGCGCCCCGACCACGCCCTCGCTCTTGTGGTTGGCGCGGGTCTTGCCTACGCCTGGGTCGACTTCGTCAACAAGCTGCTGGCCGATGACATCTCGAGCGGGCGGTGGGTTCTGGCGATCGTGTGGCTCGCCGCGACGATCGCCTTCGGCGCGCTCGCTTTCCTGCAGGAGACGAGCGCCCTCCAGCGCCGTCCGGCGGTCACCGTCTCGCCGGTGGTCGGCGCGGTGCAGGACCCGCTGCCCGTGTTGATGGCGCTGTTTGCGGGCGTCGAGGTGTGGAGCTCGGCCCCGGGCAAGCTCGTGGCGCTGATTTGCGGGCTCGCGCTGCTCACCGCCGGCGCCGCCATCCTCGGGCGCTCGAAGGCGGTGGCCCGGGTCTCGGCGGGCCAATCACCGCCGACCGGCAGCCGGCACCGGCTCGGGTTCTGCGCGCCGGATGGCTCATGGCGCGGCGCCGGGTCGCCGGATGCCTGACGGGCTTCAGGTGGGCCGAGCGACGCCCACGCGGCGCCTCGCCCGGTGAGCGCGCGCGCTCCCGCGCGCCATCCGCACGCCGAATCGGGCCATCGCCGTCGGCATCCGCTCGGCATCCGTGATCACGTCCTCGAGCGCATCGGCGAAGTGCCGCACGTCGGACTCCTCGATGAGCAGCGACGGCAGCGCCTTGATCACGTTGAGGCGGTGGCCGGCGACCTGGCAAAGGATGCGGTGCTCGTGGAAGAGCGGGACTGTCACCAGCTGAGCGAAGAGTCCCGGTTGGAGATGGTCGACCGCCCGGAACAGTGACCGGCCGGCCGCACCAGGCGGCGGCCCCAGCTCGATGGCCCACATCAGCCCGGCTCCGCGGACGTCGCGCACGACCTCGTGGCGGGACACCAGGGGTTGCGTGAGCTCGAGGAGCAGGTTTCCGAGGCGCTCCGCGCGCGCGACGAGTCCCTCGCGTTCGAGCACTCCGAGCGTGGCGATCGCGGCCGCGGCGCCGAGGTCGTTGCCGCCGAACGTCGATCCGTGACGCACCGCGCGCTCCATCCCGTCGAATACGCGATCGAATGCGGCGCGCGAGACAAGCACCGCCCCGACCGGCACGAGTCCGCCTGAGAGTGCCTTGGACAGGCAGATCATGTCGGGGGCGAGGTCCCAGTGCTCGAGCGCCAGGAAGCGCCCCGTCCGCCCGAGCCCGGTCTGCACCTCGTCACACACGAACAGGGTCGCGTGCTCGCGGCACAGGCGCTGAGCCTCCACGAGATATCCATCGGGCGGCAGGTTGACGCCCTTGCCCTGGATCGGCTCGAGGATCACCGCGGCCACGTCCTCGCGAGCCAGCTCCCGCGCCAGCGCGTCGGCGTCGCCAAACGGCACCGGGTCGCAGGCGGGCAGCAGCGGCCCGAAGCCCTCGCGGAATTCCTCGTTGCCGTTGATCGACAGCGACCCGAGCGTGAGCCCGTGGAAGCCGTGGTCCGCGTACAGGATCCTCGGTCGGCCGGTCGCGGCCCGCGCGATCTTGATCGCCGCCTCGACCGCCTCGGTGCCGGTGTTGGCCGGCACCATCGCGCCGACGCTGTCCGGTGCCCGGGCGAGCAACTGTTCGGCCAGAACGCCGCTGAGCAGGGTCACGCCGAGCTGTGGCAGGTTCGCCGTGCCGGCGACCATGACCTCCTGGACCGCGTCGACGACGTCGGGGTGATTGCGGCCCAGCGCGAACACCCCGTACCCCGCGATCAGATCGAGGTAGCGCTCGCCGTCGGCATCGATCAGATGACTCTGGTCGCCGCCAACCCAGATCCGGTCGAAACCGAGCGTGCGAAGGATCCGCCCCATCTGAGGATTCAGGTAGCGATCGTTAAGCGCCATCTCCTCGCCCGTACGCCGGGCAAGCAGCGCGCGAATGCCGTCGGGATCGATCACGGCTCCGCCGGGGCGAGTGGGGCTTCGGTCGGGTCTGTCGCCCGGTCTGACCACGGGCCGGCGGGAAGCTCGATCCACACGTCGGCTCCTCCGTCGCCTCGATTCCGCGCGTGAGCGCGCCCGCCATGAGTTTTGGCGATCGCCTCGACGATCGACAGCCCGAGCCCGGCGCCGCGCTCGGCCCGGGCTCGGCCTGAGCGGGCGAAGCGCTCGAACGCGTGAGGGAGGAGCTCCGGCTCGAAGCCCGGTCCCTCGTCGAGGACGTGGATCTCGACCCAGTCGCCGACCTCGTTTGCCAGCACCGTGACGTCGCCGTCGCCGTGGCGAAGCGCGTTGGCGATCATGTTCGTCAGCGCCTGCTCGATCCTCGCCGGATCGGCCTCGGCGACGAGTTCGCCCGGGTCTTCGAGCCTCACGGTCCGACCCCGCCCGTTCGCCCCGGCGGCAAAACGAGCGGCCAATCTCTGGAGCAGGGGCCGGAGCTCGACCGGCCGCCTATCGAGCGGGAGCCGCCCCTGCTCGGCGCGGGCGATGACGAGCAGGTCCTGGGCGAGCTTCGTCAGCCGATCGACCTCCTCGGCGGCTGACCGCAGCCGATCCTCGAGCTGTTCGCGGGTGCTGTCGGAGGCCAGCGCGAACTCGAGCTCAAGCTTCAGAATCGCCAGCGGCGTCCGCAGCTCGTGACCCGCGTCGGCGACGAACGCGCGCTCTCGCGCGAGCGCGTCCTCGACCCGACTGAGCATTCCGTTGATGGTCTCGCCGAGGTGATAGAGCTCGTCGTGGGCCTCCGGGACGGGCAGGCGCTCACCGTGGGGCGCGCCGCAGATTTGGTCCGCGCGCTCACTCATCTTCTTGACCGGCGCGAGCGCCCACGCGGCGAGCCCGTATCCGACGAGACAGGTGAGGATGAGCAGTCCCGGGCCCCCGATGAACAACAGCTCGCTGAGCGTGGTGAGCGCGCTGTTGCGCTGGGAGAGCGAGACGCCGACTACCAGGACCGCCGCCGGCTGCGTCCCGACCGGGCCGGCGAGGAGCCGCGCCTTGTCGCCACGGTTTATGAACATGAAGCGCGGATCGCCCGCCGCTTGCCGCAGCTCCTGCGGACTCAGCAACGACTTGGCGTACCCGGTGGTAGCGGCCCGCACGCGACCGGTCGTCGGTTCGACAACCTGAGCGAACGCGCCGTCGCTTTCCGGCAGGGTGGGCAGCTGTCGGCGCCCTCGCACGAGCGTCGTCAGGTCGCCGGCGTGCGTGCGCAGCGACCGGTCCAGCGCTTGGTCGAGGCCGGCCTCGAATCGCGCGTGCAGCAGCAGCGCGAGGCCGCCGAACAGCACGATCATGACCGCGGCGAAGCCCAGCGTCAGCCGTGCCCTGAATGGAGCTCGTCGCAGGCTCATGCCCGGAGCCGATAACCGACGCCGCGTACCGTCTCGATCGCGTGACGGTCGAGCTTGTCCCGGAGGTAGCCGACGTACACGTCGATCACGTTGGAGCGATTCTCATAGCTGTCGTCCCAGACGTGCTCGAGCAACTCGAACCGGGTCAGGACCTCGCCCGGACGACGCATGAACAGCTCGAGCATCGCGAACTCGCGCGGCGTCAGCGTCAGCTCACGCTCCCCTTGTCGGACCACGCGCGCGGCCGGATCGAGCCACAGATCGCCTACGGTCAGCTGCGTCGGTCGCGGCAGCGCCCCGCGCCGGATCAGCGCGCGGACCCTGGCCATCAGCTCCTGGAAGGAGAACGGCTTGGCCAGGTAGTCGTCGGCACCGCTGTCGAGCCCGCGCACGCGGTCGTCGACGTCATCGAGCGCCGTCAGCATCAGCGTCGGAGACCACACCTCGCTGGCCCGCAGGCGGCGACAGACCTCGAACCCGTTTTCGGCGGGCAGCATCACGTCGAGCAGGATCACGTCGTACGTGGTGGCGGTGGCGCGCATGAGCGCCTCCTCGCCGGTGCTCGCCACGTCGACGCCCATCCCCTCGCGGCGCAATCCCTGGCGCAGCAGCTGGGCGAGCTTGGTTTCGTCCTCTACGACAAGGACACGCACCTGATCAGCTTTGCACGAGGGCCCTGAGCGATTGCTTCAGGGAGCTGGTGGTGGCGAGCACGGCGGTGGGCTCGTAACCGCAGTGCGCCATGCAGTTGTCGCAGCGGGAGTCGCGGCCGCGCCCGTACATGTCCCAGTCGGTGCTCTCGATGAGCTCTTTGTAGGTCTTGGTGTAGCCGTCGCCCATCAGGTAGCACGGCCGCTGCCAGCCGAAGATCGAATAGCTCGGAATTCCCCAGGGCGTGCACTGGTAGTCGACCTTTCCCTCGAGGAAGTCGAGGAACAGCGGCGTGTGGTTGAGCCTCCACTTCTTGCGCCGGCCGTCGGCGAAGGCGGCGGAGAACAGGGCGCGCGTCTGCGCTACCCCGGGGAAGTGATCCTGGTCGGGCGCCTTCTCGTACGCGTAGGCGGGCGAGATCTGCATCGCGTCGACCTTGAGCTCGTCGTTGAGGTAGTCGAGCACCTCACGCACCGTCTCGGGCGTGTCGGTATTCAGGAACGTGGTGTTCGTCGCCACGCGGAAGCCACGCGCCTTGGCCTCTCCGATCGCCTCGACCGCCTTGTCGAAGATCCCCGCGCGCTCGACGAACTGGTCGTGGCGCTCGCGCAACCCGTCGAGATGGATGACCCAGGTGAAGTAGGGCGAGGGCTTGAAGTTGTCCATCTTGTTCTTCAGCAGGATCGCGTTCGTGCAGAGGAAGACGAACTTCTTGCGCCGCAGGAGCTCGGACGCGATCACGTGCACCTCGGGGTGGACGAGCGGTTCGCCGCCGGCGATCGAGACCATCGGCGCCCCGCACTCCTCGATCGCGGCGAGCGCCTGCTGCACCGGCATCCGCTGCTTGAGGACGTGCTCGGGGTGCTGAATCTTGCCGCAGAACGAGCACGCCAGGTTGCACTG
>DATBYI010000080.1:0-3099 GCA_036513815.1 Solirubrobacteraceae bacterium | reverse complement strand
CCGATCGGCACAAACGCCCAGCCGCGGCCCCGGAAGCGATCCATCCACGCGGGCCGCGAGATCGGGCGCGTCGCCGCGACCGTGCCGGCCTGTAGGGCGAGCAGGCCGGCGTCCGAGGGGATGAAGGGCAGGGCCATCCGGGTCAGGGTACGGGGCGGACCGAAGAGATCATTAGGAGCCGGCGACCTCTGCGATCGTTGGCGCTTCGAGGGATGGTAGGAAGGCCAACGTGACGGAGAGACACGGTCGCCGCCGGCGCATTATGTGGACGGCGGCGCTCGTCGCGTGCGTGGCGCTCGGGCAGGCGCTGATCGCGAGTCCGAAGGCATCCGCCGCCACCGCGTACCCCGCGGGCCGCGCGCTCGCGGTCATCGCCCGCGCCCCTGGCGATGAGGAGGTGTACTGGCGCGGCGCCGACGGCTATCTCTGGGAGGACGCCGAGGCCGGCGGCGTGTGGCACGGCCCGATGCGCACCCCGATCGGCGGCCTGGCCTCCTCCCCCACGGCCGCCGTGGGTTCGCACGGATACGACTACGTGTTCTGGGAGGGCACCAACCAGCAGCTCTGGGAGGCGGGCGACTACCCGCAAGGATGGATCGCGAGCCAGATCGGGATGGGTCCGCTGGGCTCGCAGCCGACCGCCGCCTCCTTGCCGAACTCGTCCGGTGTGTCCGAGATCGACGTCTTCTGGGAGGGAACCAACGACAACCCTGTGGCGGGCCTTATACGAGTTGTCGACCGGGAAGTGGACTGGTCCGACCGAGCTCGGCATGGGACCGCTCGCTTCCCCGCCGTCGGCCGCGGAGCAAGCCACCTCCGCCGGCACGCAGATCCAGGTCTACTGGAAGGGGACGAACGGCGCGTTGTATGAGGCGGACACGAGCGGCGGAGCGAAGTGGAGCGGCCCGACGAGCCACGGCATGGGCCCGCTCGGCTCCGCCCCAGCCGTGGCGACGCTCGGCTACGGAAACGAGGACGTCTTCTGGGGCGGGACCTACGGTCGGCTGTGGGAGGCGAGCTGGGACAGCACGAGCCGGAACGGCGTGAGCCTGAACGGGCCGACCTCGGTTGGCTTCGGGCCGATGGCCTCAGCGCCGACCGTCGCGGCGGCGCCACCCGACGAGTACGACGTGTTCTGGATCGGGACCGACTCCAACCTGTGGGAGGCCAAGCTGGTGGGCCAGACCTGGACGGGCGATCAGAGCCTCGGCCCGCTGACCCCGCCCGCGCCCACCCAGACGACTCCGGTCACGGTCACGATTCCACCGCCTCCGGCCTCCTCGGCGCGACGGATTCGCCTGGAGATCCTCATGCACTGGAGTTGGCACGGGGTCCACACGCGCCTGCGCAAGATCCGGTGGGTCGGCCACTTCCCGGCCCGGGCGATGATTCGGGTGACCTGCCACGGACACCGGTGCCCGAAGCGACTCGGGAACGTCCGCCACCGCAACCTGAGGAGGCTCGTCGGCTCGCTCGAGGCGCGCATATTCCACGCCGGGCAGCAGCTCACGATCACGGTGAGCGCGCCCGGGTGGGTCCCCGAGCGCGCCAGAGTCTTCATCCGCGCCGGCGCGCTGCCGCTCGCGGAGCTGCTTTGAGGTTGGTCCGCGCCCCGACCGCGTGCGCTATGCGCCGAGTCGCCGCTCGAGCTCGGCGAGCTGCTCCTTGAGCTCGTCCGGCAGCTTGTCGCCGAACTTGCCGTAGTGCTCGTGCATCTGCGGCAGCTGCTCGATCCACGCGGCGTGATCGACTTCGAGCAGCTTCTCGACCGCCGCGCGATCGATGTCGAGCCCGGAGGTGTCGATGCCGCCCTCGCCGACCGGGGGGACCAAGCCGATCGCTGTCTCGTCCGCCTCGGCCTCGCCCTCGAGGCGGCGGAAGATCCACGCCAGCGGGCGGCAGTTCTCGCCGAAGCCCGGCCACAGGAACTTGCCGTCGTCGCCCTTACGGAACCAGTTGACGTAGAAGATGCGGGGTAGGTCGGCCCCCTGGCGGCGGCCAACCTCGAGCCAGTGCGCGAAGTAGTCGGCCATGTTGTAACCGCAGAAGGGCAGCATCGCCATCGGGTCGAAGCGGAGCTCGCCGACATTCCCGGTGGCCGCGGCCGTCTTCTCCGAGGACATGGTCGACCCGAGGAACACGCCGTGCTTCCAGTCGCGCGCCTCATACACGAGCGGCACCACGGTGGCGCGCCGGCCGCCGAACAGCATCGCGTCGATCGGCACGCCGGCGGGATCGTCCCACTGCGGGTCGACCGAGGGACACTGCGCGATCTGCACGGTGAAGCGCGCGTTCGGATGGGCTGCGGGCGTGTCGGATTCCTGCGTCCACTCGTCGCCGCGCCAATCGGTGAGGTGCTCGGGCCGCTCGGAGGTCATTCCCTCCCACCAGATGTCGCCGTCGTCGGTCTTCGCGCAGTTGGTGAACACGACGTCGTGCTCGAGCATCTTCAGCGCGTTCGGATTGGTCTTCTTGCTCGTCCCGGGCGCGACCCCGAAGAATCCCGCCTCAGGATTGACGGCGTAGAGCTTGCCGTCCTTGCCGAACTTCATCCACGCGATGTCGTCGCCGATCGTCTCGACCTTCCAGCCCGGCAGAGTCGGGATCATCATCGACAGGTTCGTCTTGCCGCAGGCGCTCGGGAAGGCGCCCGCGATGTACTTGCTCACGCCCTCGGGCGAGGTCAGCTTGAGAATCAGCATGTGCTCGGCCAGCCAGCCCTCATCGCGCGCCATCACCGACGCGATCCGGAGCGCGAAGCACTTCTTACCGAGCAGCGCGTTGCCGCCGTAGCCCGAGCCGAACGACCAGATCTCGCGTGTCTCGGGGAAGTGGACGATGTACTTGTTCTCGGCGTTGCAGGGCCAGGGGACGTCCTGCTCGCCGGCGGCGAGCGGCGCCCCGACCGAGTGCAGGCAGGGGACGAAGTCGCCGTCGTCGGCCAGCTCGTCGAGCGCCTCCTGGCCCATCCGGGTCATGATCCGCATCGACGCCGCCACGTACGCCGAGTCGGTGAGCTGCACGCCGATGTAGGAGATGGGCGATCCGATCGGGCCCATCGAGAACGGGACGACGTACATCGTCCGCCCGCGCATCGAG
>DATBYI010000079.1:0-5194 GCA_036513815.1 Solirubrobacteraceae bacterium | reverse complement strand
CGCCGGGCCAGGATGGCCAACGTGGGCGTCTGCACACGCCCCAACGAGACCGCGCCGTCAAACGAGGAACGCAGCCGGATGGTGGCGGCGCGGGTCGCGTTCATGCCGACGATCCAGTCGGCCTCGGAGCGCGAGCGGGCGACCGCCTCGATCGATCCCGCGTTCCGGTGTCTTTTCCGTTGACTATCCCCGGTTTTCGCACCCTCGTCCTTTGCAGCCATGGTTTCAACCCGGATCGGCGGGATGACGGTCCGCATCGTTCACCGATCGGGTTAGCGCCGCTCGGCCGGGTGCTCGGCGGCCGTGAGCCATTGATCGCGCACTTCACCCCGGGGCAGCCAGTCGGGCAGCTCGAGTGCGAGGTGACGCGAGATCGCGATCGCGTAGGGCTCGTAGCTCGCGCGAAGCTCCCCGAGGCGCTCGGCGGCGACCTCCGCGTCGGCCTCGGAGTGAAGCCCGCTTCCCTCGAGGCGGGATCGAAGCTGATCCTGTTCCTGACGGCTCAGGCGCTCGCGTGCGCGCGGCTCGGGGTCGCGCTTGAGGCGCCTCGTGCTGAACGTATGGGCGAGGTCGCCGAGCGCGTGCTGTCCGATCCTGAAGGTGAGCTCGGCCGCCTCGGTCGAGCCGGCCGGGCCGTAGGCGAGGGCGTAGGCGGACGCGTCGACGATCGTCGTCAGCGCCGCGAGCCAGTTCTGGTTGATGTGCTGCGAGCGGAAGTAGCCGAGGATCGGGTACGAGAGATGAGTCTCCATCAGGTCCGCCGTCCACGTCTCCCACTCGAGCAGGTACTCATCGAGGTCCTCCCAGCCGCCGCGCTGACCGGAGCGCTCGAGCAACCGGCCGGGGCTGGGAGGTGACCCCGCGCGCGGGTCGAGACGCGCGACCGCCGTCTCTCGGCGGGAGAACGCCTGGAACAGGGCGGGCAGGTAGCCGATCGCGATGGCCAGGAACCCCAGCCCGGTCGCCGCCTCGAAGATCTGCAACACCTTGCCCGGGCCGCCGGTCGGCGTCGCGGCATTCGTGGCGCTCACGAACGCGCCGGCACTGAAGTAGAGGTCGTCGCCGAAGTCGGCCGGATGGGGACTTCCGAGCTTTGTCGAGACGGCCCAGTGCAGGCCCGCGAAGGACAGCATGGCGCCGGCGCTGAGCAGCACGAGGATGGCGATCAACCCGAACGGCCCGAAGATGCCGAGCGTCGTGTCCGCCGCGCCGCGGGGGAGGAGCGCGGCGCCCGCCCGCCACGGGATCCACAGCGTGCGGAGGATCCCCCGCGCGATCGCCGGGTCACGGTTGACGCGCCGTGGCAGGAGGAAGACGATGAAGAACTCGGCCAGCAGGAAGGCGAGCAGCACCGCCGCGAGCAGTCCGATGAGGAGGCGCACCCTCGCCTACTACCCGCAGACCTTATCCTCGCCTCTAGTGGCCGACGCAGTACTCACCGAGCTGGTTGCCCGCGCCCTCGCCGAGGACGTCGGCGACGGAGACGTGACGACGGCCGCGACGGTGCCCGAGCGGGCGATCGCGCACGCGCTCGTCACGCAGAAGGCCCCGGGCGTGATTTACGGGCTGGATGTCGCCGCCGAGGTGTTCCGCCTTATCGACCCGGAGCTGGCCGTCCAGCCGCTGACCCGCGAGGGTGAGTGGCGTGAGCACGGCCCCGTGCTCGAGCTCGAGGGGAGGGCGCGGTCGATCTTGACCGCCGAGCGCACCGCACTGAACTTCCTGGCGCGTCTTTCCGGCGTCGCGACGATGGCGGCGCGCGCCGCCCGCGCGGTAGAGGGGACCGGTGCGATCATCCTCGACACGCGTAAGACCACCCCCGGGCTGCGCGCGCTCGAGAAGGCGGCGGTGGCGGCCGGCGGCGCCACCAACCACCGCTTCGGCCTGTTCGACGCGATCCTGATCAAGGAAAACCACTCTGCGATCGCGGGCGGGGTGGGGGAGGCAGTGCGAGCGGCGCGCGCGTACGCGCCCGACCTGACGCTGGAGGTCGAGTGCCGGACGATCGAGGAGGTCGACGAGGCGCTCGCGGCCGGCGCGCCTTGGATACTGCTCGACAACATGTCGGTCGAGCAGATGGCCGATGCGGTGCGACACGTCGCCGGCCGGGCCAAGCTCGAGGCGAGCGGCGGCGTGACGCTGGACACCCTCCGGGACGTCGCGAGTACCGGAGTAAACTTCATCTCGTTGGGGGCGCTTACCCACAGCGCCCCGGCGCTAGATCTGTCCCTCCTCCTCGAGCCCGAGCCCATTCCATGAACCTGCCGATGCTCGGTGCGTCTGACGCACCCCTGCTCCTCGAGAACATCCCCGCCCTCCAGGACGAGGTTCGCGCCCTGGCCGACGACCGCGGCGCGGTGATCCTCGCCCACAACTACCAGCTGCCAGAGATCCAGGACGTCGCCCACTACGTGGGTGACTCGCTGGGCCTCTCCCAACAGGCGGCCAAGGCCGACACGGAGACGATCGTGTTCTGCGGAGTGCACTTCATGGCCGAGACCGCCTCGATTCTCTGCCCTGAGAAGCGCGTGCTGATCCCCGATCTCGACGCCGGCTGCTCGCTGGCCGACTCGATCGACGCTTCGCAGCTACGCGAGTGGAAGGACAAATTTGATGATCCCGCCCACCCCGCGATCGTCGTCATGTACGTCAACACGACCGCCGAGGTCAAGGCGCTAACCGACTACTGCTGCACGTCGGCCAACGCCGTCAAGGTCGTCGAGCACATCTACGCCGAGCATGGTGACGACGTCGAGATCCTGTTCGGACCCGACATGTTCCTCGGCGCGTACGTCGAGCGCATGCTCGGGCGCCCTATGCACGTGTGGGACGGAGAGTGCCACGTTCACGCCGGCATCAGGCCCGACGACATCGCGTCGGTCCGGGCGGCGCACCCCGGGGCGGACTTCCTGATCCACCCCGAGTGCGGTTGCTCCACGAGCGTGATGGAGTACGTGGCGGCCGGCGACATCTCCGGTGATGGCGTTCACATGCTCTCGACCGGTGGCATGCTCGGCTACGCCCGCGAGCATCACGGCGGCACCGCGATCGTCGCGACCGAGACGGGGATGCTCCATCCGCTGCGTCAGGCGGCGCCCGACACGGAGTTCATCGCCGCCAACGAAGCCGCTCACTGCCGCTTCATGAAGATGATCACGCTCCCCAAGCTCCGCGACGCATTACGCGACGACGTGTACGAGGTCAAGGTGCCCGACGAGATCGCCGAGCGGGCCCGGTTGCCGATCGAGCGAATGGTGGCGATTAGCTAGCCGGAACTGTCCGGACGGGGTAACCGGCCCCACGGACGCCGCCGCAGGCGGCCCCTTAGATTCGGCCCCCGCCCACCCCGGCTAGCAGGTCGATCCCGTTGCCGACGGCGTCGATCACCCGCGGCAGCGTCGTGCGCTTACGCTCGAACTCCTTGGGCGTGTAGCAGTGGACGTCGGCCGGCGCGCCCATCTCGAGCGCGTCCCACAGCGACGCGGCGTGGTAGACGCGCTCGAGCCACGGCATCCCCTCGAAGGCGGGGGAGACGAGGATCACGATGAACTCGGGCCCGCGCTCGCGCTGCGGCGGCGCGCCGCGCTCATCGGCCACGCGGGCGCCACCAAGCACGGCGCGGTCGATCTGCCAGCGGTCGTCGATACGCGCCAGGTACCGCTGCAGCTCGCGCCTGTTCACGTCGGCGGTCACCTCCACGGCCCGATTGTCGCGTGGTCGGCCGACGGGCGCAACGCTTTGGTGCTCAATATCGGGCGATGGCGGGCACCATCTGATCGAACAATTGGATGGCTGTCCAGTTGCCGGGTCCGTCGATCATCAGCGCGAACGCGAGCACGTGATGGTTCCGGGCGGTGCAGTAGCCGGCTAGGTTGGTGACGTAGTTGAGCGTGCCGGTCTTGGCGATGCATCGCCCCTGCGCCACCGTGTGCGGCGCGATGCCCTGAACGGTTCCGCTCACGCCCATCACCGGCAGCGAAGCGGAGAGGACGTTGCCGGTCGGCGTCTTCCAGATCCTGCGCAGCAGGTCCACCACCTGCCCCGGGGAGGAGCGGTCGGAGCGCGACAGCCCCGACCCGTCGACGATGGTGGGGTGGATGCCGAGGGATGCGATCGCGCTCGAGATGACCTGGGCGCCCGCCTGAATGCTGCCGCCCGTACCGAATCGCACGCCGAGCTGCTTGGTCAGCATCTCGGCGAAGAAGTCGTCCGAGGGAACGTCCATCAGCTTGAGCATCACCGACATCGGCGGCGAGCTGACCGACGCGAGCTGCTGGGTTGCGGCGGGAGCCGGCAAGGTGCGGTTGAGCGGCCGGGCCCCGATTCCGGCGTCGTGCATCGTCAGCACGAGCTCCTTGGCCGCGAACGCGCCGGGGTTGAGCTTCTTGAACGTCGACCCGTGGTCGTAGCTGAGCGCCGACAGCTGCCCGCCGAAATCAGGTACGTCGGGGGCGTAGTTGGTCGCCGGTCCCCCACGCAGCCCGTCGAACAGCGCGGCGTCCCCGATCACCCATCCCGACACCCGCTTGATCCCGTCATGGACCAGCTGCGCGACGAGCTGGTTGGCGGTCGGCCCGTAGCCGTGCTCCCAGGCCTGGTTGAAGGCACCGTCGCCGAAGGTCGGGTCGCCGCCCCCGACGAGATACAGGTCGCCGTGCCAGACGCCGCCCGGCCCCATGTGGCCGGTGCCGACGACGGTCGTGTTCAGCGTGGCAGCCGGCCCGAGCTTGCTCAGCGTGGCGACCGTCGTGTAAAGCTTCTCGACCGACGCCGGGGGCCGGCCCACGCCGGCATGCAGCGAGAACAGCGTCTGCTTTGTCGTGAGGTCGTAGACGAGACCGCCGCTGTTCGCCCCCGATCCCGCCTTGTCGAACACGTCGGCGAGCTGCGCACGTAGGCTGGCGAGCTCCGGGGTGACGGGTGGCGAGGGGGGCGCGGTCCGCGTCGTGGCGGTGGTCGTCGTCGTCGGCCTCGCCACGGGCGCGCCGACCGATGCCTCCGAGCTCGGCTTCGCGACGTGACCCCCTCCGCCGCATCCAGCAATCGCCCAGGAGGCGATGCCCCCCGCAATCCAGCGTTTCAGGCTGACTCGAGCTCCTCCACCGTGTGTGGTCCCACGCATGCGATCGAAAGCCGATCCGCCACGCGCGCAGCCACATCACGCACCTCGTCGAACGTCACCTCGTCCAACAGC